>CAZQIH010000191.1:1023-1542 GCA_964593715.1 uncultured Microbacteriaceae bacterium | reverse complement strand
GCCATTGATGGCGAGCCCGTTGTGGGGGTTGTCAGCGCACCGGCCCTCGGGCAGCGCTGGTATGCAGCCAGCGGCCACGGGGCTTTCACGACCCGAACAGCTCATCCAGAACCTCACGCCATTCGCGTCAGCGCAGTGGAAAAACTGGCGGATGCCACCGTGAGCTACAACAGTCTTCCGGGCTGGATCAACGATGGCCGCGGCGAGCAGGTCACCCGGCTTGCTACTAGTGCCTGGAGAGCACGCGCCATCGGTGATTTCTGGTCGTACATGCTGGTTGCCGAGGGTTCGCTCGACGTTGCCGGTGAAGCAGACCTGCAGCCCTATGACATGGCGGCCCTTGTCCCCATCATCGAAGAGGCCGGTGGCCGCTTTAGCTCACTGGATGGGGCGAAGGGCGTGTGGGATGGAACGGCCCTTGCCACCAATGGCACCCTCCACGACGAAGTTCTTGGCATCACGAGGAGGGCCTAGTGCGATTCATGTCTCGAGGTCTTGCCTTCGCCACTGCGGCGATCC
>CAZQIH010000191.1:0-1013 GCA_964593715.1 uncultured Microbacteriaceae bacterium | reverse complement strand
GCTGCGCGAGCGACCCTGTTGAGTCAGCACCCGAGACTGGAGCCGCGAGTGAGGCGGTCGAGACGGAGTCCGTGCTCGAGCTCGCCGTGGGGACCTGCGTGAACGACGCAGAGACTCCTCTAGGCGCTGATTTGGCTGAAGTGCCGACGGTCTCGTGTGATGAACCGCACGATTCTGAGCTCTATGCCATAGTTTCTGCCACCGATGGCCCCTACCCAGGCGTCGACATGCTGGTGGCTGAGGGCCAAGACAAATGCCAGGCAGTCTTTACCGAGTTTGTGGGCATCGATTTTCGCTCGTCACTACTGGACTACCACTTCTACTATCCGACCCCCAGCAGCTGGGCCCAAGGCGATAGAAGTATCTATTGCATGGTTATTGACCCAGGCCTCAAGGTAATCGGCACCCTCCAAGACGCGAAGCGATAATCGGCTGGTCTCGGCTAGCGTAGGCAGAACCTAGAAAGACGGTGACTATGCCACACGCCCCCCTCGTCGTCATCGGCAACGCCAACGTTGACTTGACCACCTATCTCCAACGCGCCCCCGAGGTCGGAGAGACTGTCCTTGGCCACAACTTCAGCATTGGTATGGGTGGCAAAGGAGCCAACCAGGCCGTGGCGGCAGCGAGGGCTGGTGCGCACGTGTCCTTCATCGGCAGTATTGGCGAGGACGCCTTTGGCGACATGGTCATCAGCGCACTCACTGGCGAGGGCCTTGAACTAGAACATCTCGGTCGCGTCCCCGGGCCCTCCGGTGTTGCGAGCATCTACGTCGAGGACGGTGGCGCCAACAGAATCGCCGTGTTCACGGGAGCCTCGGGGACCCTCACCAGCGATTCAGCAACCAAGGCCGTTGAATCGCATGATGGCCTCAAGATCCTGGTCAGTCAGCTAGAGATCGACCAAAAAGCCGTGGAGGCCGCACTTGCAACAGCGAGGGCCAAGGGGGCTCAGACCATTCTCAACACAGCTCCAGCGCTGCCTGTGTCAGAAGCGATTCTCCGCAACACCA
>CAZQIH010000190.1:0-1547 GCA_964593715.1 uncultured Microbacteriaceae bacterium | reverse complement strand
GCGTCAATGCCGACACCCCAGAGGGTGCGGCCATTGACTTCCAGCTCGACATAGGCAGCGGCGAGCGCGTCACCGCTGGCGCTGAGCGCATGCTCGACATAGTCGAAGAGCCTCACCGCAACCCCGTGGCCAGAAAGGATGTTCAAGAACGCAGCGATCGGGCCATTGCCCTCCGCTGAGGCCTCTTGGGTGTCCTCACCAGTGCGCATCTTCACCTCGAGTGACACCGAACCATCCATGTCACTGGCCGTTCTGGTGGAGAAGAGCTCGTAGTGGCCCCACTTGGCTGAGACATCAGCCGAGGGCAAATACTCGTCTTGGAAGATCGCCCAGATTTCATCACTGGTGACTTCACCACCCTCAGCGTCGGTCTTTGCCTGGACGACCTGTGAGAACTCGATCTGGAGCTTTCTCGGCAAATCAAGGGCGTGGTCAGTCTTCAACAGATAGGCGACGCCTCCCTTGCCAGACTGGGAGTTCACACGGATGACGGCCTCGTAACTGCGGCCGACGTCCTTCGGATCAATCGGCAGATATGGCACTGCCCACAGGACATCGTTGATGCCGACATTGCGAGCAGCGGCATCCGCCTCCATCGCTTCAAAGCCCTTCTTGATGGCATCCTGGTGAGAACCACTGAAGGCCGTGTACACGAGGTCGCCAGCCCACGGGCTGCGCTCGTGGACGGCGAGCTGGTTGCAGTACTCAGCGGTGCGCTTGACCTCATCGAGGTCACTGAAATCAATCTGCGGGTCAATGCCTTGGGTGAAAAGGTTCAGCCCCAACGCGACTAAGTCCACGTTCCCGGTGCGCTCACCGTTGCCGAACAAGCAACCCTCGATGCGATCAGCACCGGCCATATAACCAAGCTCTGCGGCAGCAATGGCTGTTCCGCGGTCGTTGTGAGGGTGCAGGCTGAGGAGGACGTTCTCGCGGTGGTTCAGGTTTCTCGACATCCACTCAATCGAGTCCGCATACACATTCGGTGTTGCCATTTCCACGGTGGCCGGCAAGTTGATGATGACTTTGCGATCAGGGGTTGGCTCCAAGACATCCAAGACCTTGTTACACACCTCGAGTGCGAACTCGAGCTCTGTTCCCGTGTAACTCTCTGGCGAATACTCGTAGTAGATGTCCGTGTCTGGAACCATCGACTCCATGGAACGACAGAGCCTGGCGCCCTCGAGAGCGATGTCGATAATGCCCTGCTTGTCGGTGCGGAACACGACCTCGCGCTGCAAAGTGCTCGTTGAGTTATACAGGTGAACAATGGCTTGCTTTGCCCCCACCAGTGACTCATAGGTGCGCTTGATCAGGTGCTCGCGTGCTTGGGTCAACACCTGAATCGTGACGTCGTCTGGAATCAGATTCTCGTCAATGAGCGTGCGCACAAAATCAAAATCGGTTTGGCTGGCGGAGGGGAAACCGACCTCGATTTCCTTGTAGCCCATGCGCACCAACATCTCGAACATGATGCGCTTGCGCTCGGGGCTCATCGGGTCGATCAGCGCCTGGTTGCCATCGCGCAGGTCCACCGCGCACCAGCG
>CAZQIH010000189.1:0-1554 GCA_964593715.1 uncultured Microbacteriaceae bacterium | reverse complement strand
TGGACGGTGTGCTGGGCTTGATCGATTGCGGCAGTCATTGCCTGGATGGTCTCGAGGTAATCGGTATGGAATTTGAGGGTATTCCCGGTCACCATTGGCATCGCGCCCAGGTGCTCGTTCATGGAAACGGTCTGTGCCAGCCACGCAGGAAACTCTTTCCTCTTCGCGACATCCGCCGGTGTCGCGATAATCCCTGGGCTCAGTAACCTCGAGCGCTCCCGAAGGTGGTTGTTGATGGCTGCTTGCTTGTCGCGACGCTTCTTGGGAAGTCGCCTCGATCCAAAAGCCACGAAAGCTAAGAAGCCGAAGTAGGGGATGAAGAAAATGGCCAAGAGCCAGGCCATGGCTGTTTGTGGGCGGCGATTGTGCGGAACAACGAAGAGCGCAATGATGCGAAAGGCGATATCAATCGCAACAATTAGCGTGACCCAGATCACTTCCGTGGTCATGAGCTACGGCTCTATTCCCCAGGCCTCAGCGGTAATTCACGAATTGGGTGTCAAAGTCCAGATCCGCACCCTTGACTAGGGCGATCACAGCCTGCAAGTCGTCGCGGCTCTTCGAGGTCACGCGGATTTCATCGCCTTGGATCTGGGTCTTGACAGTCTTGGGGCCCTCATTACGAATCAGCGCGGTAACTTTCTTGGCATTCTCACCGGAGATGCCATCTTTCATCGAACCCGTAATTTTGTAGACCTTGCCACTCAAGACTGGCTCGCTGGTCTCCAGGCTCTTCAGGGAAATCCCACGCTTCACAAGCTTCGACTGCAGCACATCGAGCACCGCCTTCACACGCTCTTCTGAATTAGCTTGCATCACGATTGCCTCGCCTGACTTGGTCAGGCTGGCGTCGACGCCTTTGAAGTCGTAGCGCTGCGTGAGCTCTTTTTCTGCCTGGTTCATAGCGTTGTCGAGCTCCATGGGGTCGACTTTGCTTACGATGTCAAACGAGGAATCAGCCATTCCCCCATGGTAGCCAGAATGTGCGCCCCGGTCACTTGTCTCTGGTTTCTCCCCGGCCTAAATACCGATATCCTGATTTCCGCGCACCCGATTGGTGAATACACCGGTCGGGAGCGCATGGCGAGTTACCCAAGCGGCCAAAGGGATCTGACTGTAAATCAGCCGGCGTAGCCTTCGGGGGTTCGAATCCCTCACTCGCCACAAATTTTTTGACAGGTACAAGGCTTCTCCGCCGAGGTATCACGCCGGCCAGAACGCACTCGCTCGTCTCAGCACTCTGTCGGTTGTGACTGTTAGCCTTCGGGCCAGAAGGAGGCTCACATGCTCGAGTGGCTGATTGATGTCACATCGTATTTGTGGCTGGTGTGGTTGGTGATTGTGCTGACCGCTGTCGTGATAGAGGTGCTGACCCTCGAATTTACCTTTTTGATGATTGCCGCCGGATCTCTGATTGGTGGTCTTGGAACAAACCTTCTCGGAGCTGAGTGGTGGGTGCAGGTGGGGGCGGCAGCTGTGGTCACAGCCCTGTTGCTCTTCACCATCCGCCCTGTTCTTCTTCGAACGGTCGCGAAGAATGACCCCGTCATTCCC
>CAZQIH010000188.1:0-1555 GCA_964593715.1 uncultured Microbacteriaceae bacterium | reverse complement strand
ATTGGAGATAATGGGATGGCAGAGCTAAGGGATCCCCTCATTGCAGGGAACTGGAAGATGAATCTCGACCACCTCCAGTCGATCGCCTTTGTCCAGAAGCTGGCGTGGGCGCTCAAGGATGCGGGATACCAGGAGAAGCAGGTCGAGGTCGCCGTGTTTCCCCCGTTCACCGATCTTCGCTCTGTTCAAACCCTGATCGGCGCGGACGACCTCCCGCTCGCGCTCGGCGCACAAGATTTGTCTGTTCACGATGACGGAGCCCACACCGGTGACATTTCTGGGGTGTTCCTCAAGGCCCTGGATTGCACATATGTCCTCGTGGGGCACTCCGAGCGGCGTGCTGACCACCAGGAATCAGACGACGTCGTTGCTAGCAAAGCTGCCGCTGCCGTGCGCAACGGGCTCGTGCCCATTGTGTGCGTTGGCGAGACGGCGGATGATCTCGAGCAGTTCGGACCGAGCAAGGTTCCCGTTGACCAGCTCGGCGTTGTCTTGGACCAACTGAAGGCCTCGGATGACTACGTCATCGCCTACGAGCCGGTCTGGGCCATCGGTAGCGGACAGGCCGCGACCCCCGAACAAGCCGAAACTGTGGCTCGCGCTTTGCGGGCAACAATCGAGGCTAAGCACGGCAAGGAAGCCGCCGAACGTACTCGAATCCTTTACGGTGGCTCAGTGAAGTCCGGCAACATCGCTGGTTTTATGAAACGTGAGAACGTTGATGGAGCTTTAGTCGGTGGCGCGAGCCTTGATGTGGGCGAGTTCTCGGCAATTGTTCGTTTCCCCGCGCACGTGACCTTGGATAGTTAACACGCGTCAAGCGTTTATAGTGGTGGATGCACCCAGGAGGTAGTTGTGGACGTATTGCGCGTTGTGTTTCAGGTTGTCTTGGCTCTGACCAGCATCCTGCTGACGCTGATGATTTTGCTCCACCGAGGTCGTGGTGGAGGCCTGTCGGACATGTTTGGTGGGGGAGTGACCTCTAACCTTGGATCTTCCGGTGTAGCCGAGCGCAACCTCAACCGAATCACGGTCGTGATTTCACTCATCTGGGTCTCGAGCATCATTGTTCTTGGCTTGTTTACTCGTTTCGATATTTAGGAGTCCTCGTGGCATCAGGTGGTAGCGCTATCCGAGGAACACGCGTTGGGTCGGGCCCGATGGGTGAGCAGGACCGTGGAATTCAGGCAGAGCGTATTGCAGTGTCCTACTGGGATGCGATGGGCAACGAGACGGTTCGGCACTTCTCCGCTCACATTGATCCTGAGGAGATTCCAGACCTCATTGATTCGCCTATGACCGGCCTTCCCGCGGGTCGTGACAAGGAAAATCCTCCGGAGCTGCCCGTTAACGAGCCCTACAAGACCCACCTGGCCTACGTGAAGGAACGTCGCACGGAGAAAGAGGCGGAGCAGATTCTTGAGGATGCCCTCACCCGCTTGCGCGAGAAAAAGGGTCGTCTCTAAAGACTCTCGGAGAGCATCGTGAGCACGCGCGCTCGGGCGTTGGTAGTGCGAACGGTGAAACTGATAACAGGTTGCCCGGTTTCAGCGAT
>CAZQIH010000187.1:0-1564 GCA_964593715.1 uncultured Microbacteriaceae bacterium | reverse complement strand
TGCATCACGGACGCCAGCGCCCCGAAAGCTTGAGCGAGCTTGCGTCGAAGGGCTTTAGCGACATTGATGTGACGCCTGCAAGCGTTGAGGTGCTACGCAGTGTTGCAACCGGAAGTATCACCACCATTCAGGAGCAGGAGACTGAGGCGCTGCCGCCTGAAGAAACCCCGGTGGTCATTAGGCGCAAGGTCTTTGAACCCCAGGTCATGACGGCTGAGGAAGCCGTTGATCAGATGGAATTGGTCGGCCACGACTTCTTCTTGTTTGTCGATGCAACAACCAAGCTCTCGAGTGTTGTCTATCGGCGTAAAGGCTGGAATTACGGGGTCATTGCCCTTGGCGCGTAAGTGCCCAAGCCTTCCCATTGGTAGCATGGGCGAAGCCCAATCGAGCTAACTTCCAGCACGTAGACGAGGTTTTGTGTGGCCAATGTTCTAGAGCGCGTTCTCCGTCTCGGAGAAGGACGCACCCTCCGCAAACTCTCTGCATTCGCCACGGCGGTCAACCACCTGGAGGACGAGTTCTCTCAGCTGAGCGATGATGAGCTCCGCGGTGAGACCGACGAACTACGTGCCCGCTACGGCGCTGGTGAATCCCTGGATGACTTGCTGCCAGAAGCTTTTGCGGCTGTACGTGAGGCCTCCAAGAGGACACTCGGCCTTAGACACTTCGACGTCCAGTTGATGGGTGGTGGGGCTCTGCACCTGGGCAACATCGCAGAAATGAAAACTGGTGAAGGTAAGACACTCGTTGCCACTTTGGCCGCGTATCTGAACGCCATCCCAGCCCGTGGGGTGCACATCGTCACCGTCAATGATTATTTGGCTCGGTATCAGTCGGACTTGATGGGCCGCATTTTCCGTGCGCTCGGTATGACCACTGGCTGCATCCTCTCCGGCCAGACCCCCGACGAGCGCCGCCTGCAGTACCAGGCCGACATCACGTATGGCACCAACAACGAGTTTGGCTTTGACTACCTCCGGGACAACATGGCCCTGCAGAAGTCAGATCTCGTTCAGCGTGGCCACTTCTTTGCCATCGTCGACGAGGTCGACTCGATTCTCATCGATGAGGCGAGGACGCCACTGATCATTTCTGGCCCCGCCTCCGGCGAGGCCAACCGGTGGTTTGGTGAGTTCGCGAGGATTGCTGATCGCCTCAAGCTTGACGAGGACTACGAAGTAGACATCAAGAAGCGCACTGTAGGTGTCTTGGAGCCTGGAATCGAGAAGGTCGAAGACTACCTCGGGATCGGCAACCTCTACGAGTCTGCCAATACTCCACTGATTTCCTTCTTGAACAACGCTTTGAAGGCAAAAGCGTTGTTCAAGCGCGACAAGGACTACGTCGTCATGAACGGCGAGGTGCTCATCGTGGATGAGCACACCGGCCGTATCTTGGCCGGTCGTCGCTATAACGAAGGTATTCACCAGGCCATTGAGGCCAAAGAGGGCGTGGAGATCAAGGCGGAGAACCAGACGCTCGCAACAATCACCCTGCAGAACTACTTCCGCTTGTATCGAAAGATTTCGGGTATGACCGGTACGGCGGAAACCGAAGCATC
>CAZQIH010000186.1:0-1669 GCA_964593715.1 uncultured Microbacteriaceae bacterium | reverse complement strand
GTGAAGATCAGTTCCGCCACTGGGTTGATGAAGCCGCTGACCAGGACATGTTGGAGGAAGAAGATCGAGAACTGTTGCATTCGGTCTTTGAATTTGGCGACACGATTGTTCGAGAAGTGATGGTGGCGCGGACCGGCATGATTACCCTCGACGCAGATGACACTGTGCACGATGCGATGGCAGTGTTTTTGGACAAGGGTGTTTCCCGCATCCCGGTCATTGGAAAAAACAGCGACGAAGTCATTGGTATCTGCTATCTGCGCGACGTCGCCCGGGTTCAGCATGAGAAACCCGCCCTTGCCAAGAAATCGCCGATCTCGAGCCTTGCCAAGCCACCGCTGTTTGTTCCCGAGAGTAAGAAAGCCGATGATGCGCTGCGTTTTCTGCAGCGAGAGCAAAACCACCTGGCGATGGTCGTCGATGAATACGGTGGAATCGCAGGCCTTGTCACGCTGGAAGACCTCATGGAAGAGCTGGTGGGCGAAATATCGGACGAGTACGACGAAGAAGTCGTCGACATCCATGAGCTTGGCTCCAATACCTATCGCGTTTCGGCCAAGTACGCGGTCGCCGACCTTGCTGATCTGTATGACATCGACATCGAAGAAGACGATGTCGACACAGTTGGGGGCCTACTGACGAAGTATGTGGGGCGCCTGCCGGTGCTCGGCTCGCGTGCTCAAACGGATGACCTCATTCTGGTTGCAGAGAAGCTTGAGGGCAGGCCCAAGCGAGTCGCATGGATTCATGTCTCTCCCACCGACGCATGGCTAGAGCGCACCGCGCTCCGCGCAGAAATCGATCAGGCCATCACCGGAGAGATTGCGCTTCCATGAGTGGCCCGGGACCCTCGCGTGCTGGGTTCGTCACGTTTGTTGGTCGCCCCAATGTTGGCAAATCAACCCTGATGAACGCTCTGGTGGGGGAGAAGGTTGCGATCACCTCCTCTAAGCCACAGACCACCCGTCACGCCATTCGGGGAATCGTCCACCGAGAGGATGGGCAGATCGTCATCGTTGATACGCCCGGGTTGCACCGCCCCCGTACTCTGTTGGGCCAGCGCCTGAATGACCTGGTCGCCCACACTCTCTCGGAGGTGGACGTGATTGCCCTGTGCATTCCCGCCACCGACAAGGTCGGGCCAGGGGACCGCTACATCGTCGAGAGCCTTGAGCGTTATCCGAGGGCGACCAAGATTGCCGTGGTCACCAAGACCGATGCGGCGGACCCGACGATGATCGCCGAGCGTTTGCTCGAGGTCAATGACTTGGCGGACTGGGCCACCATCATCCCCGTCTCAGCGTTGGAGGGCGACCAACTTGAGTTGTTGATGGACCAGATTCATGCCCTCTTGCCGGAATCGCCACCGCTCTATCCCGCCGATTCGAATACGGAGCAAACCGACGAAGTTCGTATTCAAGAGTTGATCCGGGAGGCAACACTGGAAGGGGTTGCTGATGAACTACCGCACTCCATCGCCGTCACCATCGATGAAATGAACGAGCGCGAGGACGGTCTTCTCAACATTTTCGCCAATCTGTGGGTCGAGAGAGACAGTCAGAAGGGCATCATCATTGGCAAGGGCGGCCAGAAACTCAAAGACATCGGCCAGAGGGCTAGGGCTGAAATCGAGGCCTTCTTAGGCCGTCGAGTTCACCTCGCCATTCAA
>CAZQIH010000185.1:0-1718 GCA_964593715.1 uncultured Microbacteriaceae bacterium | reverse complement strand
GTGGGTGTGACGTAACCCACGTGCCAGACGGGTTCACCATCGGAAGCTTCCGTAGCTTCCCACCGAACGCTCGTTGGGCGGAGGTCACCCTCCACCACGAAAATCGGAAAGTCGGCTTGGTTCACAGTCATCGTGGCCAGCGGCTCCAACGAGACTTCCCGCACCGCGTCAGGCTGCGGGCGCCACGTAACGAGCAAGATGGCGCCGACAACTGCAAGAACGACCAGCATCGAGCGGATCATGTCTCCGACGTTTTGGCGCAGCCCACGCATCGGGCGCCCCGTCGGCTCGGGCGTGCTCACCCGACCATCATGGGTCATGGCAACCGTTCGCGCGAAAGATCCAAACATCGACGTCGGCGATCTCTCTACGCTGACTCACTACGCTGACTCTCTACGCTGTCTCACTACGCTGACCACATGGCCGATCAAGAACATGTCCGTAGCCCCGAGGCCCCCGATCGCAACCTTGCTTTGGAGTTGGTCCGGGTCACCGAAGCAGCCGCTATGGCAGCGGCTCGCTGGGTGGGGCGTGGCGACAAGAACGGCGCCGATGGTTCGGCCGTCAACGCAATGCGCACACTGATCAGCAGCGTCTCCATGGATGGAGTGGTGGTCATCGGTGAGGGGGAGAAAGACGACGCACCCATGCTCTTCAACGGGGAACGAGTCGGCGACGGTACGGGTGCCGAAGTTGATGTTGCAGTCGACCCCATCGATGGCACCACCTTGACTGCGAAAGGAATGACCAACGCGATTTCGGTCATTGCCGTAGCCGAACGCGGATCGATGTTCGATCCAAGTGCGGTGTTCTACATGGAAAAGTTGGTTGTGGGTCCTGATAGCGCCGACGCCATCGACATCACCGCCCCGATCTCATGGAATCTGCAGCAGGTTGCTCGAGCAAAGGATGAGCGAATTGCAGACTTGACGGTATGCATCTTGGATCGGCCGCGTCACGACACACTGGTCGATGAGGTTCGAAAGGCTGGCGCTCGAATCAAGTTCATCGTGGATGGCGACGTCGCCGGGGCAGTCATGGCCGCTCGGCATGGCACAGGTGTGGACATGCTCGCTGGTATCGGAGGTACCCCCGAAGGCATCATCGCCGCTTGTGCCATGAAGTGTCTCGGTGGATCCATTCAAGGTCGCCTCCGACCTCGTGACGAGGCTGAGCACCGGGCCGCCCTCGAGGCAGGCCATGACTTGGAGCGCGTTTTGACTACCGGGGATCTCGTGTCTGGAGACAACATCTTCTTCTGCGCCACTGGGATCACCGACGGGGAAATCATGGAAGGCGTCCGGTACACGCCCGAGGGTCCAACAACCCACTCGATCGTGATGCGAAGCAAGAGCGGCACGATTCGTGAAGTCCGCAGCGAGCACCGACTGGCGAAACTCTCCACCTACGCTTCGGTGGACTTCGGCGGAGATCGTGACTGACGCCACCTTCTCGAGGGCGCACCGAGCCAGCGGTAGGCCTACGCTGGAGGCGTGGATTTCTCCTACACGGACCTGCTGCCCAAGGAGGCGCCCCCACAAGGTCATGGCGGCGACCCAACGCCCTATCGGCTCATCACCACTGATGGCATTTCGACCATCGAGACTCAAGGTCGTGTGTTCTTGCACATCGACCCGGAGGTCCTACGCCAGCTGACGTACGAGGCGATTCACGACATCTCGCACCTGCTCAGGCCCGCTCACCTGGCCCAACTCGCC
>CAZQIH010000184.1:0-1788 GCA_964593715.1 uncultured Microbacteriaceae bacterium | reverse complement strand
CTATAGCTACCTGGGCCCGGTAGGAACCTTCACCTGGGAGGCCCTAGGTCAGGTCGAGGCTGCCCAGGGGGCAACCTGGGTTGCCGTCAACAACGTGGGCGAAGCCCTCGATGATGTGCTCTCAGGCCGCAGCCACTTCGCCATGATTGCCATTGAAAACAGCATTGAAGGTGGGGTGAGCGCCACTCAGGACGCACTTGCCGCAGCACCCGAATTGCGCATCGTTGGCGAATACATGGTCCCAGTGCGCTTTGTCCTGGCTTCGAAGCCGGGTGTTACGTTGTCGTCGGTGACGACCATCGCCGCTCACCCCGTTGCCTACGCTCAATGCCGTACCTGGTTGGAGAAGAACCTTCCCAATCATTCCCATGTCCCTGCACACTCAAATGTTCATGCAGCGCAGAGCATCATTGAGGATGGCTTGGCCGATGCCGCAATCGCCCCGCCAGGAATTACCTCCCACGCCGCCGTCAGCGTGCTCGCGGAAAACATTGGCGACAACCCTGACGCTCACACGCGTTTTGTCCTCGTTCAAAAAGGTGGAAAACCACCAGCGAGAACCGGAGCCGACGCTTCGTGCTCGTGAGCCGCAGCCGGGCGATCCCTCCGCGCACGGGCGCCGACAAGACGAACATCATCGCCGAGCTGCCCGACGATGCGCCTGGCCGCCTGCTCGAGATGCTCGAGCAGTTCGCCACGCGCGGCGTGAACATGAGCCTGCTGGAGTCCCGTCCCATTGGTGATGCGATGGGACGCTACCGCTTCGTCATCGACCTCGATGGCCACATTGACGACGAGCGCGTCGCAGACGCGCTCCTTGGTCTTCGTCGCTTCAGCCCGAAGGTGATGTTCTTGGGTTCCTACCCCAGAGCAAACGGTCACCGACCAGAGGTTTCTGCCCGTTACACCGACGAAGCGTTCGTCGAAGCACGGGCGTGGTTAGAGCGCCTGAAATCGGGTTCACCAGACCAAGCGTGACAGACTAGGGGGGTGATTGACCCCCAAATTCTTCGCGAAAACCCTGACCTTGTGAGGGCTTCGCTGCGCACCCGGGGCGCCAATGAGGGACTGGTTGATACCGCGCTTGCCGCAGATCAGGCCCGCCGCGATGCCATCACAGCGTTTGAGGCGCTCCGCGCCGAGCAAAATGCCATTGGAAAAGACGTGGCGAAGGCGTCAGGGCCCGAGAAGGATGCTCTGCTGGCCTCAGTCAAGAAACTCTCTGATGCGGTCAAAGACGCCAGCGCGAAGGTGACCGAGGCCGAGGAAGCAGCTGCAACTGCTCTGGGCGCGCTTCCGAACATCGTCATCGACGGCGTCCCGGCCGGTGGCGAAGAGAACTTCGTCACTCTGAAAGAGGTCGGCACCAAACCGGCTTTTGAGTTTGAGGCCAAAGACCATCTAGATCTCGGTGAGGCACTAGGGATTATCGACATGGAACGCGGGGTCAAGGTTTCCGGCTCACGCTTCTACTTCTTGAAGGGCGCTGGCGCACTCCTTGAGATGGGCCTGATGCAGCTGGGCATGAAGGTCGCCATGGAACAGGGCTTTGTTCCTCTTGTTCCGCCAACGCTGGTGAAGCCAGAAATCATGCAGGGCACTGGATTCCTTGGGGAACACTCCGCTGAGGTTTACCACCTAGGCGAAGACGACCTCTATTTGACCGGCACCTCTGAAGTCGCACTGGCTGGCTACCATTCCGGTGAAATCCTGGACCTGTCAGGCGGCCCGCTCCGCTATGCCGGGCTTTCCACCTGCTACCGCAGGGAGGCTGGGTCCTACGGAAAA
>CAZQIH010000183.1:0-1791 GCA_964593715.1 uncultured Microbacteriaceae bacterium | reverse complement strand
CATCGCCCGACATGTGTAGGGTTTTGCTATGACTTCAGCCGATTCCTCTCCTGCCCGCACGTTCACCATCGGTGCCGTGACTATTACCGATGATTCGGCTGCGTACGTTGTCGCGGAGATCGGCGCCAACCACCAGGGTGACCTGGAGACTGCAAAGCAAATGATCCGAGCAGCTGCCACTGCTGGGGCAGATGCTGTCAAGTTCCAGAAACGTGACAACCAGGCTCTCTTCACGCAGGAGGCGTACGACGCCCCCTACGCGAGCGAGAACGCCTTCGGCGCCACCTACGGTGAGCACCGCGAGGCGCTGGAGTTTGGCAAAGAAGAATACGTCGAACTCATGGCGGAGGCGGCCAAGAACAACATTGAGTTCTTCGCTACCCCCTGGGATTTCCCGAGCGTTGACTTCCTCGAGGATCTCGACGTCCCCGCTTATAAAGTGGCCAGCTGCGATCTCACCAACACCCCGCTGTTGCGGTATATCGCCAGCAAGAAGCGCCCCACCATTATTTCCACCGGTGGCGGAACAATCGAAGCAATCGATCGTGCGGTCAAGATTTTCCTTGACG
The DNA here is from genome assembly GCA_964593715.1 of uncultured Microbacteriaceae bacterium. Taxonomy (GTDB): domain Bacteria; phylum Actinomycetota; class Actinomycetes; order Actinomycetales; family Microbacteriaceae; genus Pontimonas. Next base: position 1,222 of record CAZQIH010000183.1, on the reverse strand, counting down.
AGGGAACCCCGCTCGCAGTCATGCAGTGCACCTCGGGATACCCACCCCAGTTTGATGAACTAAATCTCAACGTCATTAGGACTTTCCTGGACCGCTACCCGGGCGTCACAATCGGGTATTCCGGCCATGACAGCGGAATCGCCATGGGACTCATCGCCTACGTCTTGGGCGCCAGGCTTATTGAGAAGCACTTCACCTTGAACCGAGCAATGAAGGGCACGGATCACGCTTTTTCCCTCGAGCCCGATGGCCTTCGCAAAATGGTGCGCGACCTGAAGCGCGCGAAGGAGGCGCTTGGTGATGGCATCAAGCGCGCTTATGAGAGTGAAGCGGCTCCGCTAAAGAAGCTCAGCAAGATGATTGTTGCCAAGCATGCCCTGCCTGCCGGTCACGTGGTCTCGGAAGATGACCTTGATTACCGTTCACCCGGGCACGGCATTGCCCCTGCCGATTCGCACCTCCTCATCGGAAAGAAACTCACGCGTGATGTGGCGGCACTCACGCCAATACTCGAGGAAGACGTTGCCTAAAAGGCTCAACGGCAAAACCATTGTGGTTGTCGGCGCAGCCGGCAACCTTGGACCCCGTTGGGTTCGCGGTCTCTTGGACGAGGGCGCACGGGTGGTTGGCGTGGGGCTCGGAGTATCTGCAGACGGCGACTTGGCCCAGTGCCTCTCCGATTACCCTGGTCAGTTGGTACTCGGTGAGGTCGACATCACCCAGCCGATGACACTCGAAGGATTTGGTTCTGCGTGCGGAATCGTCCTGGAACCCCGCAGTGTTCACGGTGTCGTCATGAGCGCGGGGATTGATTCCCTGCCGGGAACCGGCAAACAATCCCTCACCGACTATGACATGGCCGAATGGGATCGGGTGTTTCGAGTGAATGTCTTTGGTGTCATCGCGGTGTTGAACACTCTGGTGCCAGCCCTCGCGAATCCGAGCTCCGTTGCCTTCCTTGGATCGCTCTACGGGATTGTGTCTCCCAAGCCGGCTCTCTATAGCCACTTCAACGACGGCGCTGGGTCAATTAAGCACCCTGCCTACGGAGCGTCAAAAGCTGCCCTCGTTGCCGCCGGACGGCAATACGCAACCCACTTGGCCCCGCACGGTGTGCGGGTCAACACGCTAACCCTGGGTGGGGTCGCGGCGGGACAAGATTCGGACTTCGTTCACAAATTTGGCGAGCATGTGCCCTCGGGCACGATGCTCGCTGCCGACG
>CAZQIH010000182.1:0-1800 GCA_964593715.1 uncultured Microbacteriaceae bacterium | reverse complement strand
TGGAGGCAATGGCCCGCGCCGCCTCGAGTGGGTTACCCTCAACGACTTCGGTAACCACTCCCGCCGCTAGGGCCTCCGCGGGCCCGAAACTCTCCGCTGTGAGAATCCAGCGCATCGCACCTGACCAGCCAGCGGCCCGGGGGAATCGTGTGGTTGCCCCACCAACGGGCATGATTCCCCTGGCCACTTCGAGTTGCGCAAACGACGCGGTGCGATCAGCCACCACAACGTCGCTCGCGAGTGCTAACTCAATGCCGAGCGTGTAACAAATGCCTCTAATTGCCATCACGACAGGTTTCCTCACCTGCGGGGTGCTTATTCCCCAAGGATCAAGCCCGCCATCTGGAATCGGGAGAGAACCCGTTTTTGCCATCGCGGGGCCAACATCGGCCAGATCAAGACCGGCACTGAAGTGCTCGCCGTGGGCAAAGATCACGCCAACCCGAAGGTCATCTCGACGATCAAGCTCGCCGTAGGCGAGTGCTAGCTCGGAGAGCATCTGCAGATTGGCGGCATTTCTTTTCTCAGGCCTATTGAGCCCGATAAGGAAAACGTGCCCGTCGACCTCTGTAGTCACAAGCTGGGTCATAACCACACCCTACTTCTTAGCGACCAAGACGCTCTCGGGTCTGGATCAGTTGTCGACTAATTTCGGCAGGCAACCGCGAGCCCAGGGAGCCCAAGAATTCCTCTGCGTCATCGAGGTCGCGGGCGATCGCCGCAGGGTCAATCTCGAGTAACGCCTGGAGAGCGTCCTCCCCGATTTCGATGCCCTCGAGGTTGATGGTGTGGGGTGTCCACCCAATCGCCGTCTGGCGGGCTGGCACCCGACCTTCGAGGCGATCGACAATCCACTCGATCACGCGAGAGTTCTCACCAAAGCCCGGCCAGATGAACCCACCGTTGGCGTCTCGTCTAAACCAGTTGACCTGGAAAATTCGGGGCGGACGCCCGGTCACCCGGAGCGTGTTGCCCATCTCCAGCCAGTGAGCGAGGTAATCGCCCATGTTGTAACCGAGGAACGGGAGCATTGCAAAAGGGTCGCGACGAACTTCACCGAGAGTTCCCTCTGCGGCAGCGGTGCGCTCGGAGGCAATGGTCGCACCGAGGAAGACGCCGTGGTTCCAGTTGAGTGCCTCAGTGACCAGGGGGACCGTGGTGGAGCGGCGACCGCCAAAGATGATGGCATCAACAACAACGCCCTCGGGGTCGTCCCACTCCTCAGCCAAGGTTGGGCACTGGCCAAGACCAACGGTAAATCGCGCGTTCGGGTGAGCAGCAGGCTGGCCGGAGGCCGTGTCGTGGGGTTCGCCTTGCCACGTGGTCAGCCCCTCCGGGGCTTCCTTGGTCATGCCCTCCCACCAGACATCACCCTCGGCGGTCAGGGCGGTGTTGGTAAAAATTGTGTTTCCCCAGAGCATCTCCATGGCAGAGGGATTCGTTGCCTGGCTTGTGCCAGGCGCAACCCCGAAGAAACCTGCTTCGGGGTTGATAGCGCGGAGCTTGCCATCGCGACCCGGGCGTAGCCAGGCGATGTCATCACCCAGAGTTTCGACCTTCCAACCGGGGAGGCTTGGTCGCATCATGGCGAAGTTAGTTTTGCCACACGCGCTTGGGAACGCGGCCGCCAACGTGTACGACTTGCCCTCGGGGCTCGTGACTTTCACTAGCAGCATGTGCTCAGCGAGCCAGCCCTCCTTTCTGGCAATGACCGATGCGATGCGCAGGGCAAACGCCTTCTTGGGAAGCAGAGCGTTGCCGCCGTAGGCGGAACCGTATGACCAAATTTCGAGACTCTCC
>CAZQIH010000181.1:0-1819 GCA_964593715.1 uncultured Microbacteriaceae bacterium | reverse complement strand
AAACCCCGACAGCGTGAGCGAGGACGACCTCGCACTTCTTGCCCGGGGTGGTGTGACCCGGGTGTCTGACGGGGGTCAATCAGTGGTGCCGACCGTACTTGCAACACAGGATCGCACTCACACCCCAGAGCGCGTGCCGCTCACCGTCGCGGCCGTGAAGAAAGCTGGCCTTGCCGTCTCCGTGGATCTCATTTTCGGGAGCCCCGGTGAAACCCTCGAGCAGTGGGCGACAACCGTCCAGGCTGCGATCGAGCTAGAGCCAGACCATATTTCTGCCTATTCGCTGATTGTGGAACCAGGCACCGCGCTGGCTAGACGCATCCAGAAGGGCCAGCTGCCGGAGCCAGAGGACGACCTGCAGGCCGAGATGTATGTCCTCGCCGATGAGGCATTTAGCCGGGCCGGCTATAGCTGGTACGAGATCAGCAACTGGGCTCGGTCTCCAGAGCGTGAATCGGTCCACAACCGCAGCTATTGGAGCAACGAGGACTGGTGGGGGATTGGGCCAGGGGCCCACTCCCACGTCGGCGGTGTGCGGTGGTGGAACGTCAAACACCCCAGCGCCTATGCCAAGCGCTTAGTGGAGGGGGTCTCTCCCGCTCACGCTAGGGAGATGCTCAAGCCCGAGGACCAAGCACTCGAGCGCGTCCTGCTGGGGCTGCGCCTTCGCGAAGGAATCCCAAAGGACCTGATTGAGCCCGCCAAAGCGCCCGTGATTGCTGACTTCATTGCTAGGGGGCTTGTGGAAGGGCGCGAAGCGCTCGCCGGTCGCCTGGTGTTGACCAGGGAGGGTCGCCTTGTTGCTGACCACCTGGTTCGCGAACTCACCTGATGACGTGGTGGAGCTTCCCTCGCTACTATTAGCAATCGATGGGTAAGACTGCCAGATCAGGGTTCGGGGGTGACTAGACACGTGGTCTCAGAGCGCGCACTCGAAGTATTGAAAGTCATCGTTCAGGACTACATCGACTCGAAAGAGCCGGTGGCCTCCAAGGCAATCGCGGATCGCCACGGTTTCGGTGTCTCAGCGGCCACTATCCGCAACGACATGGCTCTCCTGGAAGAAGAGGAGCTAATCACCGCTCCTCACACCTCGGCAGGCCGTGTTCCCACCGATAAGGGATATCGGGTGTTTGTTGACCAGCTCGCTGGCGTGAAGCCACTCAGTGCGGCTCAGCGCACTGCGATAGAAGAATTCCTTGGCCACTCAGCAGACCTTGATGACACGTTGGCCCGGACTGTCCGTTTGCTCTCGCAGCTCACGAACCAGGTCGCCATCGTCCAGTATCCAAGTCTCAGTAGCGCCCGCGTTCGCCACGTTGAATTGTTGCCACTTGGCACTCACCGCCTCATGACGGTGTTAATCACCGATGGTGGTTCGGTGGATCAGAACATTGTCGAGTGCGCACACCCCATCGACGAAGTGGTGATCGCCGAACTGCGCGCACACGTCAACCAGCTCTTGGCCACTGTTCCGGTAACGGCATTGGCCGAAAAGCTTGCTGCGCTGCCGGGCAGCGTGTCGCCTGATCGTGTGGAGCTCGCTACCTCAATCGCTGACGCGCTTGCTCACGCCATTGAGGGCCATCGGACTGACCGGCTGCTGATGGCGGGCGCGTCTAACTTGGTGCGCACGGAACACGACTTTGCCCACAGTGTTTATCCAGTGCTTGAAGCCATCGAAGAGCAGGTCACGCTGTTGAAGCTCTTCACTGAAATGCAGCTTGACGCAACAGACGTTCAGGCGCGCATCGGTCGGGAAAACCAAGGTGCCCTCTCCGAGGCCGCGGTTTTGGCCTCCTCCTACCAGAGCGGACAT
>CAZQIH010000180.1:0-1834 GCA_964593715.1 uncultured Microbacteriaceae bacterium | reverse complement strand
AATTCCCGCCGGTGGTTCTGGCACCAGACTGTGGCCTCTGTCTCGCTCGCAGGAGCCAAAGTTTTTGCTCGATTTGCTAGGCACCGGTAACTCACTCTTGGTCGACACAGTGAAGCGCCTTGCTCCCTTTGCCAACGTCGACGAAATCATGGTCGTCACGGGTGAAGCCCATGAATCCCTCGTGCGCACCCAGGTGCCAACCCTTCCGCTGCCCAATGTTCTCGTCGAGCCCTCGCCCAAGAACTCCGCAGCGGCGGTGGGCTTAGCGGCCTATGTCTTGGCCCAGTCCAATCCGGATGCCGTCGTCGGATTCTTCGCCGCTGATCACGTGGTGAGCGACGACGACGCATTTCATTCTGTTTTAGCAACGGCCATTGAGGCGGCCAAATCGGGTCACCTCGTCACCATCGGTATTAGCCCCACAGAGCCATCGAGTGCCTTTGGTTACATCAAGAAGGGCAAGGCCAATGACCTCAGTGGCGTCTTCCACGTTCAAGAGTTCGTGGAAAAGCCCTCGTTCAAAGATGCCGAGCGTTTTGTGGCCAGCGCCAATTATTTCTGGAATGCCGGCATCTTTGTGGGCACCGTCCAGGCAATTGTCGACTCGTTCGACACATTCTCACCGGCCATTGGGGCTCCGCTTCGCGAGATCGCGAAGCGCTTGCTGGCAGGTGAAGACTTCTCTGAACTCTGGAGCGAACTTCCATCGCAGGCTTTTGACTACGCCGTGGCAGAACCCGCCGCAGCCGATGGTCGTTTCTTGGTTGTGCCGGGAAGCTTTGGATGGCGCGACGTCGGTGACTTTGCCTCTCTGGCCCAGGCGCAGGGTGGAGCCACCGGCTCCGAGGTGACCGTGGTCGGCGATGCCGCCAAAGTTCACCCCCGCGATTCCACAGGAATCGTTGTCGCCACCTCAGGGCGCATCATCACGCTTCTTGGCGTCCATGACATCGTGGTGGTTGACACCCCGGACGCGCTCCTGGTGACAACGAAGGACCACGCTCAAGACGTGAAGCAGGTCGTTGAGCAGATGAGAGCTGAAGGGCTCGACGGGGTTCTCTAGCCCTCGCGTCAACACATCGGCAGATAGCATGGTGGCCATGCGAATTTTGATTACCGGTGGTGCCGGTTTCGTGGGTTCCCACCTTGCCGAAAGGCTCCTGGCAGCCGGCAACGAGGTCGTTGTCGTCGACAACTACTTCACGGGCTCCAAAGACAACGTTTCCCACTTGCTCGGAAACCCTCGGTTTGAACTTCTCCGCCACGATGTGACCTTCCCGCTCTATGTGGAGGTCGATGCAATCTATAACTTGGCGTCGCCAGCATCCCCGATTCACTACCAGCACGACCCCGTGCAAACCACGAAGACGAACGTGATGGGTGCGATCAACATGCTGGGGCTTGCCAAGCGCCTGCGCGTTCCGATTCTTCAAGCCTCGACCTCCGAGGTCTATGGCGACCCCGAAGTTCACCCTCAGACCGAGGACTACTGGGGCAAGGTCAACCCGATTGGGCCACGGGCGTGCTACGACGAGGCCAAGCGGGTCGCGGAGACCCTGTTCTTTGACTACCACCGCCAACACGGTCTAGCGATTCGGGTCGCTCGTATCTTCAACACGTATGGACCCCGCATGGCCGCGGACGATGGTCGTGTGGTCAGTAATTTCATCGTGCAGGCTCTGCGCGGTGAGCCACTGACCATCTATGGCGATGGATCCCAAACACGGTCGTTTTGTTATGTGGACGATCTTGTCGGGGGGCTGATTGCCCTGATGGTGAACACAGCGGGCGGAGTGGGCCCGGTCAATCTTGGCCACCCCGGTGAGTTCACGCT
>CAZQIH010000179.1:0-1842 GCA_964593715.1 uncultured Microbacteriaceae bacterium | reverse complement strand
AGCTCCGAGTCAACGAACTCAAACTGGTCTCCTTGGCCAACTCTTGTGTCGGAACCAACGACCAAGACGTTGAAGCCACCCTCCAAGTCGCCAATATTGGGCAGTGCCGCAGCGCCAGGGCCTTCGAGTGCGACTGTCACCAGATTTGATTGGAGGCTTTGCACCGTCAGGCCAAGGACGATTCCGGTACTCAGGACAAGAACACCGACGAGGCCAGCTGCAAGAGCTGTCACGAGCTTCCAGCCAGCCAGTCGCTTCTGAATGCCATGGAGTGGCTGGGGGTAATCAGCAGCGGGCTCGAAAAGTGAGGGTGCTGGGGGTTTAGCGGAATCGACCACTGGATTTCCCCCTCTTCATCACATCTGTGGCGGAGGGCGTGGGATTCGAACCCACGAGACATTGCTGCCCACTAGTTTTCAAGACTAGCTCCATCGGCCGCTCGGACAGCCCTCCGCAGGAGATTCTACGGCACTGGCGTGGGGGCTCAATGGGCAAGCGTGGCAAGCGCGGTGGCGACTCCGTCTTGGGTGAAGTCACCGGTCATCTCGTTCGCGTGAATGCGAACTTCTTCTGGTGCCTGGCCCATTGCAACAGCTCGGCCCTGCTGGGCTGCCCACTGCAACATTTCGATGTCGTTGCGGCCATCACCGATGACCATGACGCGGTCTAACCCAAAGCCCAGCTTGTCTCGGACTAACTCCAGCGCCGTTGATTTGTTGATGCCCTCCGGCGCAATGTCGAGCCACGCCGTCCAGCCCACGGTGTAGCTCACCTGGTGAAGGCCCATGCCCTCGACGACCTTCAAGAAGTCATCAATTTCGTGGCCGGGGGCAATCACCACAACACGGGTTGCAACCGTGGTCAGAAGTTCGTCAAAGGTCACCTGCTCGCTCATGGCATCGAGAGCGCCCTCGGGGAACCAGTCCGTGTAGCGGTACAGGCCGGTCTCATCCTCGACGGCGTAGTGGGCTTCCGGGAGTGCCTGCTTTATTCGCGTGAGTACAGGTGTTGGATCAAAGTGCTCGACGTGAAAGCGCCGATAGCCAGAGGGCGCGCTGGTGTCGCGCTTGAGCGTGATGGCGCCGTTCGAGCAGACCACGTACTCGGGAACAATTGCGAGGCGCTCAAGAATCGGGATTGTCATCGACACTGACCGTCCAGTGGCCAGCGTCACTTCGTGACCAGCGTCTCGGGCCGCCTGAACAGCCCTGACGACCTGATCAGAGAGGTGACCATCTTCGTGAAGGACGGTGCCATCAATATCGAGAGCAACGAGCCAGCGCTCAGATGTAGTTGTCATGTCGTCTTATGTTTACCAGTGTCGGCTTAGCCAGCGCTGATAGCGCTGGCACCGCCCATGTAGGGGCGAAGAATCTCAGGGATTGCTACCGACCCATCGGCCTGCTGATGGGTCTCAAGAATTGCCACTATCCAGCGGGTTGTGGCCAAGGTTCCATTAAGGGTGGCCACGGGTTCGGTGCCCGCATCCTTGTCCCTGCGGAACCTGACGTTGAGCCTGCGGGACTGGAAGGTCGTGCAGTTCGAGGTGGAGGTGAGTTCCCGGTATGCGCCTTGGGTCGGGACCCAAGCCTCGACGTCATATTTACGCGCTGCACTGGACCCAAGATCACCCGCTGCCACATCAATCACGCGGTAGGCAAGCCCCAAAGACTGCAGCATCTGCTCTTGCAAAGACAGCAGACGCTCGTGCTCACCCTCGGCGTCGGCGGGGTCGACATAGCTGAACATTTCCAGCTTCTGGAACTGGTGAACGCGGATAATGCCCTTGGTGTCTTTTCCATAGGAGCCTGCCTCCCTGCGGTAGCAGGTGGAAAGCCCGGC
>CAZQIH010000178.1:0-1922 GCA_964593715.1 uncultured Microbacteriaceae bacterium | reverse complement strand
GTTTGCGAGGTGCTGCCTGGAACCAAAGCCAAGGAAATGTCGTCCGCCTTGTCGAGCCAGTCAGCTTTCGTAGGAAAAGCGTCAGAATCCATCACGATGATGTGGGACGTGGTGAAGTCTGTCTGCGCGATGACTCGATCGAGTGCAGCAGGGTGGTCATGGCCCTCCACGGCAATTTGCGCTGTGTCCGGCTCGAACGTGACCACCGAGCGCACGAGTGGCAGCTGCGCAAGCGCGTCTTGAGACTGCCGCGATTGGTCAACAATCACGGCCTCCTTGACCCGCCCGCCAGCAAACTTCGCCACCTGCTCAAGCATGTGGCTGATCCAAAAGATATCCCCGTAGTGGCACGACACCACCGTGAATGTGGGGCTAGTGGGAGCGCTCAAGGGCCACCCCCGCCTCGGTAAGTTCTTCCAGGGTTGTGGTGGCAGACGACTCAGCGACCGCCGCGACCAAGTCGGTCAGCACTCGAACCTCAAAACCGGCGGCTTTCGCATCGAGCGCGCTGGCGCGAACACAATAATCGGTTGCGATTCCCACGACATCGAGTGAATCCACCCGGGCCGCCGACAGAATGTCCATCGCGGATTGACCATCAGGGCCAATGCCCTCAAATAATGAATAGGCGGGTTTCCCCTGCCCCTTAGCGATGTGATGGGTCACAGCACCAAGCTCGAGAGCGGGGTGGTAGTCAGCTCCAGGCGTGCCGGCAACGCAGTGCACTGGCCAGGTGGTCACAAAGTCCGGTTCTACTCCAGCCGGAGCAAAGTGGCCCTGATTATCGTCATCGGCGTTGTGCCAGTCTCTGGAGGCGAGAATCACAGCGTAGTCATCGGCGTTCTCCCGAAGCCATGCGCTGATTCCCTGTGCGACCGCAGTGCCGCCTTCAACGCCGAGGGCTCCGCCCTCGCAGAAGTCGTTTTGCACATCAACAATCAGTAAGCCGCGCACCAGAAGCCTTCCTAGCCTGTGTACTAGAAGTCTGCCAGGTTCGAACCACACCCATACACAGCGGTTACGAGGCTCTCAATGGCGACTCTGGTCTCATCCCCCACACTTCCCTGGGAGAAGAAGGCGAAGGCGAGGGGCTCATCGTCCTCCCCTGTCACAAACCCGGCCAGCGAGCGCACCCCAGTGATGCTTCCCGTCTTCGCCTGCACACGTTCGTGGGCAATGGCGTTCTCGCCTGCGAAACGGTCATCGAGCGATCCATCAACACCTGCAACGGGCAAAGAATCACGAAGCACCGCAAGCGGTCCGTCACCGCGCGCGACTTCAGAGAGCAACATCGCAATATAGGAGGGGCTGACCTGATTCAGGGGACTGAGACCGGAGCCATCCTGAACAATCAAGCCCTCCGTGGGGAGTCCAAGGCCCGCAATGACAGAAGGAATCACCGTAGCCAGGCTCGCGGCGGTCCCACCAGCTCCCTGCGCCAGAGAGACGTGGCGGGCCAACATTTCAGCCAGCGTGTTGTCGCTTTCTTTCATCATGTAGCGCACGAGCTCAGACACTGGGGGTGACTCGACGGAGGCAAGAACGGCGCCCTCCACCGGCGCGTCCCCCGTGGTGACCTTCACGTAGCGCCCAGCGTTGCCCGCTGCTCGGAGAGCCTTGACGAACTCATCGCCCGCCCGGCGAACAGGATCGCTACCTCGTCGACTGAGTTCCACCTGGGGGTTGTCGCGATCGCCATCAACTTGGAGGGCTGTGACCCTGGAGACAAACCCATTCGATGCCGCATCTCTCGACCACGACGCGTCGAAGGCGTCGTCGATTGGCCACAATGACGCATCAACCACAACCTCGGTAATAGTCACCTTCTCGCCCTCAGGCAGGCCGGCCTGAGCGGCCGCGATCGTCTTTTCTGCCAAATCCTGGAGGGTGGCAGCGCCTGCGTAAACGCTGGGGTTGCCCGT
>CAZQIH010000177.1:0-1970 GCA_964593715.1 uncultured Microbacteriaceae bacterium | reverse complement strand
CGCTCGGGGTTAGTTGGGGTAACACTCTCCACCACCTGGCCACGGCCCTGCCCACGCAGTGGTCAACGCCGGTTCGTGTGGTGCAGGTCAATGGCGGTGTCACCAAGAGCGCTTCACCCGGTTTAGCCGCCGCCACCGCCACCATGATTGCTGCCAAATCCGGGGGCGAAGTCACTCTGATGCCAACCCCTGCCATCTTGGAGCGAGTAGAGACAAAGAACGCCATCGAAGCAGACCGCTCGGTTAGCGCGGTGTTGGAGGAAGCCAACACCGCAGATACCTACCTCTTTAGTGCTGGACCCGCCACCGAGGTCAGCATCCATGTCCACTCCGGGTATGTCGATGGTGCCCAGATTGCAAAGCTCCAGAAGCTCGGCGCCGTCGGTGATGTGCTTGGGCGCTACATCACCTCCGTTGGCGACATCGCAGACCCCGAGCTGGATCAGCGCACACTTGGCCTTTCTTTGGCTCGTCTGAGGCAGGCCGAGCGAAGCATCGCGGTGGTTGCCGGAAAAGATAAGCACCCGATTGCTAAAGCCATTGTGCGCAGCGGGTTGGCCACCGTCTTGATTACGGATGAAGACACTGCAGCGTTCTTGCTCGATGTACCCGAAGGAAAGGCGGCATAACCATGACCCCCACAACCGCGGTCCACGCCACAGCCCGAGCCAACACGGTGCTTGGCGCCTCGGTCACCGAGAAAGCGTTGAAGAAGTTCCTCAGCGGAATTCCCGGTGTTGACGTAGTCGGTGCTGAGGCCAGAGCGGCAAGCTTCGCCAGCCGCTCCATCAAGACCACCAGCAAGGCCTGGGGTCTCGACACCATCATTCGGATGGTCGATTTGACCACCCTTGAAGGTGCTGACACTCCTGGAAAAGTTCGGTCTCTGGCGAGAAAAGCGATCCTTCCGGACCCCAGTGACCCGGCATGCCCACACGTTGCCGCCGTGTGTGTCTATGGCGACATGGTGGGACACACGATTGAGGCTCTGGGAGATTGGCACGTCTCAAAGCGTGCCGATGGCATCGCCGTTGCCGCGGTTGCCACCGCATTCCCCAGCGGTCGGGCAAGCTTGCCGGTCAAAATTTTGGATACTCAGTTGGCTGTGGCTGAGGGTGCGGATGAGATCGACATGGTCATTGACCGTGGGGCATTCCTCTCCGGCCGTCTTGGTCTGGTCTTTGACCAGATTGTCGCTGTCAAAGAGGCCTGCAAGAGAACTGATGGCAGCTATGCCCACCTCAAGGTCATCCTGGAGACGGGGGAGCTTGCAACGCTCGATAACGTGCGCCAAGCAAGCTGGCTCGCCATTCTGGCCGGCGCAGACTTCATCAAGACCTCCACCGGCAAGGTGCAGCCAGCAGCCACTCTGCCGGTGACGGTCACCATGCTGGAAGTCATCCGAGACTGGCACGGTCTCACCGGCGAAAAGATTGGCATGAAGCCTGCGGGTGGCATTAGGGCGAGCAAGGATGCCCTGCGCTACCTGGTGGGTGTTGCCGAGACTCTCGGGGAAGAGTGGCTTGAGCCACACCTCTTCCGGTTTGGCGCCTCAAGTTTGCTCAACGACGTAGTACTTCAGAGACAGAAAATGCGAACCGGTCACTACAGTGGCCCCGACTATGTGACGGTGGACTGATATGGCATTCCTTGATTACGCCCCAGCACCAGAATCGACCTCGATTCTGAACCTCAAGAAGTCCTACGGGCTCTTCATCGGTGGCGAGTTCGTAGACGGCCACGGTGGCTCCTTCGCCACGGTGTCGCCCTCGAGTGAAAAGACCATCACCCAGGTCGCCACGGCGACCGAGGCCGATGTTGACGCTGCCGTGCGCTCGGCTCGCAAAGCCTTCAGCGGAACGTGGTCAAAGATGCCAGGGAGCGAAAGAGCGAAGTATCTCTTCCGGATCGCTCGAATCATCCAGGAGCGCTCACGCGAGCTCGCTGTTGCCGAAACACTCGATAACGGC
>CAZQIH010000176.1:0-2015 GCA_964593715.1 uncultured Microbacteriaceae bacterium | reverse complement strand
TGTTCCCGAAGCAGTCCTGATGGTCTGCGCACGAGTGATCGGTAACGACCAGACAGTCGCATGGGCTGGGGCCTCTGGAAACTTTGAACTCAACGTTGCAATCCCTGTGATGGGAACCTCGGTGCTCGAATCCATCCGGCTGCTCGCAAACTCCATGCGGGTGCTGACCGACAAGACCATTGAGGGCCTCACAGCCAATGAGGAGCGCGCTTTGGCTCTGGCAGAGAGCTCCCCAGCGATTGTGACCCCGCTGAACCGCGTAATCGGTTATGAAGCAGCGGCCAAGGTCGCTAAGTACTCCGTCGAGCACAAGAAGACCGTGCGCGAATCAGTCATCGAGATGGGTTTCGTCGAGCGCGGTGAAATCACCCTCGAGGCTCTCGACGCCGCTCTCGACGTTCTAAAGATGACGTCGCCTGGCCTCTAGAGGTCTTAGGCGACCTGGTTGCCCTCCAGCAGGTCTGTCACCAGAGCAGCGATAGCGCTGCGCTCTGAGCGCATCAGTGTGAGGTGAGCAAAGAGCTGCTGGCCCTTCAGAGCCTCGATGACGCTCGCAACACCGTCGTGGCGTCCCACCCTCAGGTTGTCGCGCTGCGCAACATCGTGGGTGAGCACAACACGAGAGTTCTGACCGATGCGACTGAGCATCGTCAGAAGCACGTTGCGCTCCAGCGACTGCGCCTCGTCCACGATGACGAAGGCATCGTGGAGAGAGCGGCCACGGATGTGGGTCAGGGGAAGAACCTCGAGGAGGCCCCTAGCCATCACTTCTTCGACAACGTTGTGAGAGACCACTGAGCTAAGAGTGTCAAAGGTGGCCTCAGCCCACGGGTTCATCTTCTCCGCCGCATCACCTGGCAGGTAACCAAGGTCTTGGCCGCCAACCGCATAGAGCGGGCGGAACACCATGATCTTGCGGTGAACCTGGCGCTCCAGCACTGCTTCGAGGCCAGCACAGAGAGCAAGTGCCGACTTACCGGTTCCAGCCCGCCCACCTAGAGACACGATGCCAATGGTGGGGTCAAGAAGAACATCAATAGCCAGTCGCTGTTCGGCTGAGCGCCCGCTCAGACCGAACAGGTCTCGGTCACCGCGAACCACACTGATTTTGCCGGGGCTTGTCACACGGCCCAGTGCTGAGCCGCGCTCGGAAGAAATCACCAGAGAGGTGTTGACCGGAATGTCGGCAACAGCCTTGGAGGAGATGACCTCATCGTCATAGAGGCTTGCCATCTCTTCAGCGCTGATCGCAACCTCTGCGATTCCGGTGTAACCGGAATCGGGGGCGAGCTCAGCGCGATACTCCTCAGCAGCCAGACCAATCGATGCTGCCTTGACGCGCATGGGGAGGTCTTTCGAGACCACCGTGACAGCCATGCCCTCATTGGCCAGGTTGAGCGCCACAGCCAGAATCCTGGAGTCGTTGTCGCCGAGTTGAAGCCCGCTTGGCAACACCGTCTGGTTGGAGTGGTTGAGCTCAACGCGAAGGGATCCACCCTTGCCCACCGCAATCGGAAAATCTAGGCGCTCGTGCTCTGCACGCAACTCATCGAGGTTGCGCAGAGCCTCTCTCGCGAAGAACCCAATCTCTGGATCGTGGCGTTTCTTCTCAAGTTCAGAGATAACCACTACCGGCAAAATGACCGCATGTTCCGCGAAGCGGAACATAGCCTTCGGGTCGCTCAGTAGGACTGACGTGTCGAGTACGAACGTCCGCTCCCCCGTTTTCTTGCTCTTGCTTGTTGACTTGGTGCTTGCGGGAGTTGCGGATTTTTCCACTGAGGCTCCTTAGCCATTGGGGGCGGGACCGTTGGGAAAAACTTACGCGCGCACCACAATCCACGCCCTTAATGACACGCCACAATCCACGCTTCGCAGGTTAACTTTTGGTGGCGGGCTAGTGCCCGTAGCGTCGCTGCCTGCGCCCAAAGTCACGCAGCGCTCGCAGGAAGTCGATTTCGCGAAGGTCTGGGCCGAGCGCTTCCACGAAATAGAACTCGCTGTGGGCACTCTGC
>CAZQIH010000175.1:0-2058 GCA_964593715.1 uncultured Microbacteriaceae bacterium | reverse complement strand
GAAGCTCGCGCTCCCACTCAGCGAGAGGCTCCACAGCGGACACATTGCCCTCCGCGGCAGGCTTCTGGTGACGTTCGATCAAGCCCTCAGCAACAGCGTCAGCGATGATCTTGGTGAGCAAGGCCACCGAGCGAATCGCGTCATCGTTGCCAGGAATCGGGTACTGGAAGTCATCGGGGTCAGCGTTAGAGTCCAAGATTCCGACTACCGGAATACCGAGCTTCTTAGCTTCGTCGATGGCGAGGTGCTCGCGCAGTGGGTCAACGACCCAGATAGCGCTGGGGGCCTTGGGAAGGTTGCGGATTCCACCGAGCGACTTCTGAAGCTTGGTGAGCTCACGCTTCTTGAGCAGAAGCTCCTTCTTGGTGAAACCCTGAGTGGTGTCCTCGTAGTCGATTTCTTCAAGTTCTTTCATGCGTCCCAGACGCTTGGAAACGGTCTGGAAGTTGGTCAGAAGACCACCCAACCAGCGCTCGTTCACATAGGGCTGTCCAACGCGGGTTGCCTGCTCGGCGACAGATTCCTGCGCCTGCTTCTTGGTTCCCACGAACAAGACGGTGCCACCGTGGGCAACAGTCTCCTTGACGAAGTCATACGCCTTGTCGATATATGCCAGCGACTGCTGGAGGTCGATGATGTGGATTCCGCTGCGCTCAGTCAGAATGAAGCGCTTAACTTTCGGGTTCCACCGGCGGGTCTGGTGTCCGAAGTGAACACCGCTGTCGAGCAGTTGTCTAATGGTTACGGCAGCCATTGCTGCACTCCTTTTGTTGTTTTCGGTTGAACCTCACACCGACGGCGTGAGCCTGGTGCCGAGGCCACCACCGCACTCACAGGCTTCTCTACTGCCAAAGCATTCAGAGAATCAGATGAGACCGACGGGTGTGACACTGAGTTCGACACGCGAAGTCAGGGCACCAGAGCGCCCTGCTTCCCCCAGCATAGCGACTCGAGTGCCATATCTCGAGTCGAAAAGTCTTACCCCAGAGCCAGCAGGTGCTCCGCCAGTGCCCGAAACGCTTGTCCACGATGAGACAGTGCGTCTTTGTCCTCGTCACGAAGCTCGCTAGCGGTGCGTGAATCTCCCTCTGGCACAAAAATAGGGTCATATCCAAACCCTCCGGAGCCCGAGGGTGCGTGAGCAAGAGATCCTTCCCACGAGCGCTCGAGCACCAGTTCGCCTCCCGTATGAACGAGCGCCGCCGCGCACACGAATCGTGCGCGGCGATCGATGACACCCACCATCTGGGAGAGCACCAGTGCCGTGTTTTCCTCGTCGATGCCGGTGCCGGAATACCGGGCCGAATGAATTCCCGGCGCCCCATCGAGAGCGTCCACGACAAGTCCCGAATCATCGGCGATCGAGGGCAGGCCGGACTCCGCAAAAGCGGCTCGGGCTTTGATCAGGGCATTCGCGCTGAAGGTCTCCCCATCCTCATCGGGCGAGGGCCCAGGGGCAGGCACAAGGGTGAGACCTGGCACCGCTGGCCCCAAAATTCTCTGGAGCTCCAGGATTTTGTGGGCATTTCTCGTGCCAACGACGATGTCCATGGGGCGTTATGACTGGCCGAGAGCCTGGCGCTGAAGGGCGGCAAGCTCGTTGGTCCCCTGAAGCGCTAGATCGAGTAAGCGATCTAATTCCTGACGGTCAAAGGGGGTTCCCTCGGCGGTGCCCTGCACCTCAACAAATGAGCCGCGGCCGGTCACGACAACGTTCATATCCGTATCGGCAGCAACATCCTCGACGTAGTTGAGATCGAGCAAAGGCTCCCCATCAACAATCCCCACGCTAATCGCCGCAACTGAGTCCCGAATAACGGCAGCACCCTGAGGGATGTGGCCCTGGGCGCTCGCCCACGAGAGGGCATCCACTAAAGCAACATAGGCCCCGGTAATCGACGCGGTGCGCGTGCCGCCATCAGCTTGCAACACATCGCAGTCGAGAAGGATGGTGTTCTCCCCGAGAGCGCTGAAGTCAACCACGCCGCGAAGGCTTCGGCCAATCAGCCTCGAAATCTCGTGAGTTCTCCCGCCAAGCTTGCCTTTCACCGATTCGCG
>CAZQIH010000174.1:0-2106 GCA_964593715.1 uncultured Microbacteriaceae bacterium | reverse complement strand
TCGAGTCCCTCCAGGGGCACCACGTAGCACCTCGTGGAATAGCCCATCGGGCCACTGCGGGGCCCACGCCCGGCCAGTACTGCCGGGCTAATGTTGGCGCCGCGGGAACTGTTCGTGCAGCCACTGTGACACGTTCGCTGGGTCATGGACCGGGGTCGCAACGGTAGCGAACATGGTGGATATTCTTCGGCGAATGTCTGCAGCATGTGCGATACTCGGGGTAGAAGAACGATTTCTCACTTCGTCCGATGGGCCTACTGGGGAGTCGGGGCCAGAACCCATTGCTGCGGCAGGTTGTGGCCTCTTTCTCGTTAAGGCCCGAGAGCCTGATGCGTCAACAATTTCGAGAAGGTTGCGGAGAGGGCCGATCCACGTCCGCTCGCCTGTCGTGAGAAGGCGACGAAGGGCCCACCCCGCGAGATCCGGTCCCCACAGGAGATTTTCAGCCCCCGGGCTGCCAGGAAAGACCCTGAGGCTGCGGTCAAGTAGGCCGTCTCTCTTTGCCCTACTAAAGAGCGACTCATCGGCGTTGCGAGCTTTGCGGTCCTCTCGACGCTCGTACACCACGACATCACAACCTGCGTCCACCGTCGCACTCACGGCCTGAATGAGGCACTCTCGCCGAGCGTGCTCCATCTCGCCAGGAAGGATCTCGACCTGCATCGCGGTCAGAATTGGGAAGTCATGGGTCTCTAAGACGCCAAGAAACTCCATGATTGTCTCCCTCAGCCCAGATTGGTAGGCATCTGTCGTGTGCCAACGGCTAGCCCCAACGACGGCGGCGTAGTCGTCCCGCTTGGACGTGAGGACCTCAGCGGACAGAACGGTTGCGGTTACTGTGTAAATGGCAGGACCATCGCTCCCCACCTCCCGATAACTTTCGTCCACAAAGCCAATCGACCCTCGCGACCGGCCGTAGAGCGCCTGCAACATGCCGTGAATATGCTGATTTTCCGGGTGCATGAGGGCGAGCCTAGGTTCGTGTTATGCGCTGCGCCGACGGTGCGGAAAATCTGTGGGAATCTCGATTCGGAGCACATAGAGGCCTCCCAGGGACGCCGGAACGGGTCGAGGGTGTCCGACATTGCCCTGACTCGCGTGAGAACCCCTCGGCGTGGGATAAAGCCCGAATTAGAGCCTCAATCGTAAGTTTGGGGGGTGTGGCGTGCCGACAATTATGACGCTCCCACCCCGGTGGGACATTCCCTCGACACCACTCCGTGGTGGTCGGGAGATTTGGCTCACCAGGTGAGCGTGGGGGACTCTGAGGCGACGCCTGTGAACCAGGCCGCTGAAGCGTGGGAAACCTGGCGCCAGGAGATCTCAGAACTTGGCGGCAAGAGCCCCCTGATTCACTTCCAAGACCGTAGCGAGAACCGCATTGACCTCTCTCGGGGTCACCCCGGCGGCCTTGCCCGTTTTCTTGCAGGTTCGCCAACGCTGTTAGGCAACCTGATTCGCGACGATGTCGCCAGACGCCCCGCCCACAAAGCCGCCCTGCGGCTTGTGGACCACGCTCTTGAGCTCCACCACACCAGAGGCCTCGACACCATCGCACTCGGTATTGGACTTGTCGAGTGGAAGCACGACGGTGTTGATTACGCAGGCCCACTGCTGATGCGCCCGGTGCGACTGCGTCGCCGGGGCCAAGATATTGAAATCACCCTCAAGCGCGCTCGGGTTCGTTTGAACCCAGGGCTTCAGCACGCTTTTGCCGAGCAATTACAGGTGACTTTGGACGCAGCGGCGTTTGTGGCACTCACTGATGACGGGGGAGCGTTTAAGCCAAACCCAGCGCTGGATCGTCTGCGTGACCTGACCGCTCACCGCGGCGATGTTGCTGTCTCCGCGCGCCTGGTGATTTCAAGCTTTGGCGATGTGTCCCAGGCACTACTGGATGACGCCAAAGACCTGGACCACCCAATTCTTGATGCGCTCGGTGGTAACTCTCACGCCAGAGAGACGCTGCGGGCGAGCCGGGTCCCGGTGGAGCTGACTGACCCCGACCACCGCGCAGCGGAAGCTGATCGGTTCGTTGTGGAATCAGACCCTGAACAAGACGCCATTGTCGCCAACATCGTTGGCGGTAACTCTCTGGTGGTGCGG
>CAZQIH010000173.1:0-2142 GCA_964593715.1 uncultured Microbacteriaceae bacterium | reverse complement strand
GGGGCTTGACCCCCAGGTAGACGAACTCGTTGAGGTCGCCGTCGTGATTACCGATTACGACTTGAACCTGCTCGATCCAGGCTTCCAGGTGGTAATTAAGCCGAGCACCCAGGCGCTAGCTCAGATGGGCGACTTTGTGCGCGATATGCACACCACCAGTGGCCTTCTGGCCGAGCTCGATTCAGGACTGAGCCGCCAGGACGCTGAGGCAAAAATTCTCGAGTACATCACCACGTTTGCCCCTGAGCCAGGGGTTGCTCCGCTGGCGGGAAACACGATTGGCACGGACCGCGCTTTCATCCAGAAGGAATTGCCCGCGGTGCACGCACACTTGCATTACAGAAACATTGATGTCTCCAGCATCAAAGAGCTTGCCAAGCACTGGTTCCCGAAAACCTACTTCCAGTCACCGGAGAAGAACGGCGGCCACCGCGCCCTGGCCGACATCATCGAATCCATTCGCGAACTGGCCTACTACCGTCAGGCCGTTTTTGTCGAAGCACCGGGGCCAGACACCCAAGCGCTCAAAACCATCAGCGAATCAATCCGGGAACACTGGGCCGACCGCCTGTAATACACTTGTCACGCTTCACCACATCGCGGTGGAGCCTTGGTGGGTATAGCTCAGCTGGTAGAGCGCCTGGTTGTGGTCCAGGAGGTCGCGGGTTCAAGCCCCGTTACTCACCCCAAGCACTTAGCCCGTGGTCACCCTCAGGTCCGCGTGAGTGGAACCATGGTGAAGAGCCGCGAAACGCTCCTCTTGCAGAGCCCAGCGCCGCCAGTGCGGTGCATACATCTCTCCATCGCGCTCAAGGGCGCGCCGCCTGCGAAGCTCTTCTGTCGCATCCACCCACACCCGATCGGCGGAGAGGGAAAGCCCCTCCCGACGGATTGCTCCACAGCCCTCGATTACTAGTGGTCGCTCGGGTGAGACCTCCACCCAGTCCGCGGGCCCTCCCAAGCGCCAATCCCAGCGCTGGTAACGCGCCGGCAGTCCCTGCGAGATCGGAAGAAGAACGTTGCGGTGAATATGCCAGCTCCCCGCATCAAGCCCATCCCATCCGGGGTAAACGTCATCGAGACTGACCAGCACGGCGCCACGCTCTGCGGCCAACCACACGCCGTAGTCGGACTTTCCTGCACCCGAGGGCCCATCCACCAGGGTGATCATCGCACTACCCGAGGACTGCATTGAAATTTCCCGTCGCTAGTGCGGCCCACACCGAAACCCCTCCAAGGACAAGCCCTCCAAGGGGCCACAGCCAGTCGTAGGGCATAAAGCGTGACTCTCGGTAGTGGGTTCTTGTCTTTGCCCGTGCGAACCCTCTGGATTCCATCGCTCTTCCCAGCGTCTCTGAGCGCCTAATGGCTAGGACAAAGATGGCGATGGCCTCTCGCAACACGCTCAACAACCGGCTCTTACGATCAAGGCCCCTAGCGCGCAGGGTGGCCAGCCGCATCTGCCTATCGCCAGCAACCACGTCAACCAGTCGAAGGGCGGCAAGGCCGCCCATCACGAAGTTCTGCGGTAAAGGGGTGTGCTGTGACAGGGCATCCGCAAAACGCGTGGGGTCAACCCGGGACAACACCAGCAACGCTGGGCCCCCAATCGCGAGGATTCGTAGTGTGGTCGCGAGCGCAAGTTCCAACGACCCCTCGGACACCCCAATAAGTCCCCACGAGAAAAACACCTCCCCGGAAGATTCGCCATAGAGAGAGATGGTCACGCCAGCAAAGACGGCTGCCAACACCACCGGCGCAAGCCGGAGTCCCAGGTTCTTGCGGGGGACGCCAAGCCAGGGCACCACCAAGGCAAATAGTCCAAGGGCAATGGCCCCGGAGACAACATCGAGGGTGGAGATCAGCGCGGCGGCCACGAGCACAGCGGCGCCGACCAGGGCCAAGGGATTAGCGAGAGACAGCGGGCTGGCCGTTGCGGCCTCCTGGGTCTTTAGCGGTTCAGCCAGCCGCGGAAGCTCAACGATCCGAGCGTTCAAGGCGTCGACAAGCTCGCGGTCGTGCGTGGCCATGAGCACAGCAACTCCCTCGGCGGAGAGACGGTGCAGCCACCGCATAAGTTCTGTCCTAGACCCGCCATCAAGTGACTGGCTTGGCTCATCCAACACCACCACGCGTGGCGAG
>CAZQIH010000172.1:0-2170 GCA_964593715.1 uncultured Microbacteriaceae bacterium | reverse complement strand
CTTCTCAACATCGTTATGGAAGGACAAGGAGAAAGCTCATGATGAGAATCGATTCACACCACCACGTATGGGATTTGGCTGTTCGGGAACAGGACTGGATGGTGGGCGATGCCCTGAAACCCATCTCCAAGACTTTCACCATGGCCGATATGGAGCCCGAGCTTGAAGCTGCGTCCATTGACTACACCGTGATCGTTCAAACGGTAGCCGTCATGGAGGAAACGCCGGAGTTTCTGACCATCGCAGCAGAACATCCCAAGGTCGCAGCCGTTGTCGGCTGGTTGGACATGGAAGCTGAGGACATTACGCCGGCGCTCGAGAGCCACCTGTCACACCCAGAAGCGCACCGATTGGTCTCGATTCGTGACCTCGCCCAGTATCAAGAGGACCCTCGGTGGCTGATGCGCCCCAACATCGTGCGCAACGTCCAGCGCTTGGGGGAGCGCGGTCTGAGCTTCGACATCCTGACCCTCGCCCCTCAGCTCGCCGCTGCCGTGGATCTGGTTGCGGCGTGCCCGGACACGCAGTTCGTCCTCGACCACATCTCCAAGCCGAACATCGCGGCTGGTGAGATTGATGGATGGGCGAAGGACATGAAGGCGCTCGGTGAACTACCCAACGTCGTCGTCAAGGTCTCCGGCATGGTGACCGAGGCGCAGTGGGACAACTGGACTGTGGAGACCTTCCGCCCCTATGTCGATGTGGTGACGGAGAACTTTGGCCCCCAGCGCATGATGTTTGGCTCTGACTGGCCGGTCTGTCTTCTCGGTGGCACCTACCAGGAGATCGTCGGAATCGTCGAGACCATCACCGCTGACTGGTCGGCTTCTGAGAAAGAAGCCTTCTGGTCCACCACCGCCATCAACGCCTATCGCCTGAAGGACCTGCTTTCGTGAGTGTAAAGAGACAATTCCCCCGCTGGAGCAGCATCAAACCCATGCTCGGTTGGTCATGGCCAACCTTTCAGCGCCGCGACCGCGGACTCGAGAGGGCGCTCACGGTCTCCGACCTGCGCGACCTCTCGGCCAAGCGCGTTCCCCGCTCGGTCTTTGACTATGTCGAAGGTGGTGCGCTCCAGGAACTGAGCATTCAACGAGCGAAAGACGCCTTTAAGAGGGTGGAATTTAGGCCTCGAGTGCTGACCGGTGTGGCACAGGTTGACTTGAGCACCACGATTCTTGGCAAGCCCACCTCGATGCCCATCATTTTTGCCCCCACCGGCTACAGCCGCATGATGCACTACCGCGGTGAGTACGCCGTGGCGGCATCTGCGGCTAAGAACGACCTCATTTACAGCCTCTCCACCATGGGTACCGTCTCGCCAGAAGATCTGGTCGGGGCTACCCCCGAAGGGCGCAAATGGTTCCAGCTCTACCTGTGGCAAAACCGCGATCAGTCCCGGGACTTCATCCAGCAGGCAAAGCGTGCTGGCTTTGAAGCCCTGGTGCTCACCGTCGACACCCCGGTCAGCGGACAGCGTTTGCGCGATACGCGCAATGGGCTGACCGTGCCACCGAAAATCACCATGAAGACCTTCCTAAACATGGCGACCAAGCCGAAGTGGTGGGCGAACATGTTGACCACACCGCCGCTCGAGTTCGCTGCCATGCGCGGCTACGACCGCTCTCTCTTTGAGCTCGCCCAGCTGATCTTCGACCCCACGGTGACCATGAAGGACATTCCCTGGTTGCAGAAGGAATGGGGAGGGCCCTTGATTGTGAAGGGCGTCCAGACTGTCGAAGACGCCGTGGAACTCAAGAAACTCGGTGTCCAAGG
This sequence comes from uncultured Microbacteriaceae bacterium, assembly GCA_964593715.1. Taxonomy (GTDB): domain Bacteria; phylum Actinomycetota; class Actinomycetes; order Actinomycetales; family Microbacteriaceae; genus Pontimonas. Next base: position 394 of record CAZQIH010000172.1, on the reverse strand, counting down.
CATCGTCCTCTCGAACCACGGTGGCCGCCAGATGGACCGCGGCACGGTGCCCCTGGAAATCCTTCCCGAGGTTCGCGCGGCAGTCGGAAAAACCATGGAAATTTACATCGATGGTTCCGTCTTGAACGGTGGCGACGTTCTCGCTGCTGTTGCGATGGGAGCGAATGCTGCCCTCATTGGCCGCCCTTACCTGTATGGCCTGATGGCTGCGGGGGAGGCTGGTGTTGACCGAATGTCGGATATTTTCCGGTTAGAGATGGATAACACCATGAAGCTCTTGGGGGTTGGTAAGACCTCTGACCTCGGGCCAGAGCACGTCCGTTTACGAAGCAACTAAACACAGAGAATCTGAGGACACCACCGTGGGAACACTGAACTCCATTAGCCCCTTCAC
>CAZQIH010000171.1:0-2173 GCA_964593715.1 uncultured Microbacteriaceae bacterium | reverse complement strand
CAGAAGTTGCAGGGCGCACCTGGTCCATTTGTCGCTGTCAGCGACTTCACTCACGCGGTCCAGGATCAGATTCGGGAGTTCGTGCCAGGCACCTACCTGACTCTCGGTGCCGATGGCTTCGGCTTTAGCGACACAAGAGCCGCCGCGCGACGTCATTTTGCAATTGACGGGCCCTCGGTTGTTGTGCGCGTGCTTCAGCAGTTGGCTAAAGAGGGGCTTGTGCCCTCTGGCTCACACCAGGCCGCGATCGAGAAGTATCGTCTTCACGATGTGAATGCGGGAACAAGCGGGGCCACCGGCGGCGACGCCTAGTCCAGCTGGCCACTAACGATTCGAGGAATCCCATGAGCCAGTCCATGACAAAGAAGCAAACGTTGTCATGGCTGCGCAACGTCTCTGGCGACATGGCAACGGCCACGCTCGCCAGGCTGGACTCAACACTGCCCTGGTATCGGGAGATGCCCCCGGGACGTCGCTCGGCTGTGGGCCTTGTCGCCCAGACGGGCATCAGCTCGTTCATTAGTTGGTATGAAAACCCAGAGTCCACACCGTGGATCGCCTCGGACGTGTTCGGTGTTGCCCCCCGGGAGCTACTGCGCTCGGTGAGTCTTCAACAAACCCTTCAGCTAATCAAGGTCACTGTCGAAGTAGTCGAGGATCACCTTCGCGAAGCTCCGGAGGATCTTCGCGAAGCGATACTGCTCTATTCCCGTGAAATTGCCTTTGGGGCTGCCGATGTCTATGCCAGAGCTGCGGAAGCCCGTGGGCTGTGGGATGCGCGACTCGAGGCACTCGTCGTTGATTCAATCCTGAGCGGTGAATACGACCAAGAGCTCCCCTCCCGCATCGCAGCGCTCGGCTGGACTGGTCACGGGGAAGTGTGCGTGCTGGTGGGAACAAGTCCTCGCATGGTGGATGTCGACCAAATTAGGAGGACCGCGCGGCACCACAACGCCGACGTGCTGGTCGGCGTTCAGGGAAATCGCCTCGTGGTCGTCATTGGCCGCCGGATCGAGGAGGACCACGCCAAGCGCGAGCAACACAGTTTTGTCGCAATCGCCCAAGCACTCGATGAAAGCTTTGGTCCGGGCCACTTCGTTATCGGGCCCACCGTTCCCGCTGTAGTGGATGCTGTTAAGAGCGCCAAGGCGGCACTCGCCGGGTTCTCAGTGGCAAAGAGTTGGCGAAACGCTGGCCGCCCTTTGGCCGCCGATGACTTGCTGCCAGAGCGGTCCCTCGCCGGAGACCCGTTAGCCAGAAGAAAGCTCATAGCGAGCATTTATGAGCCCCTGCGCGATCACCCACTAGATCTGCTGGGAACCGTCTGGACCTACTTTGAAACGGGACACTCCCTGGAAGCGACAGCGCGCGAGCTCTTTGTGCACCCCAACACTGTGCGCTATCGCCTCAAGAAGGTTTCTGAAGTCCTCGATTGGGACCCGGGCGCGCCTCGAGACGCGCTGACCCTGCACTTGGCCATCATCCTCGGCGCAATGAGCGAACCCAATACCCCGTCGCCAGCTCCGGGTAGGTCGCTGTAGGTTGCCTACAGCGATGTAGCGGAGTTGTAGGCCGGGTCGCACCAACGTTTTCCACCAAGCCCCCGAGAAACTGGAGTCTATGTTTGTCATCGCCGCGCCTGGTCAAGGCTCTCAAAAGCCAGGCTTCCTCGAGCCCTGGCTTGATCACCACCACTACCGGGCAACACTGACGAGTTGGTCCGCTGCCATTGGCGTTGACCTGGTTGCCCACGGCACGACCAGTGACTTAGAAACAATTACCGACACAGCAATCGCGCAGCCGCTCATCGTTGCCGCTGGCATCATGACCGGACGCGCTCTGCTCGAGGCGCTTCCCTCGTCAATACCTCTTCACATGGCCGGGCACTCGGTGGGGGAATTCACCGCGGCTGCACTAGCGGGCGTTCTGCGCGATGAGGATGCGCTCCAGCTCGTAGCGTTGCGCGGGCGCGCGATGGCAGAAGCCTCCGCGTTGGAGCCCACTGGAATGAGCGCAGTCATTGGTGGGGAACCCGAGGACTTAGAAGCAGCACTGAGCCGCCACGGACTTTTCGCTGCCAACTTTAATGGCGGTGGGCAAACGGTCATCGCTGGCACCAAAGATGCGCTCGCGCGTTTCGCTGAAGAACCGCCAGCCGGCACCCGCGTTATCC
>CAZQIH010000170.1:0-2201 GCA_964593715.1 uncultured Microbacteriaceae bacterium | reverse complement strand
CATCGGTATAGCGACAACATGGTCTGAGCTCACCCCCTGTAACGCCCACCTTCGAGGTGTCGCAGACGCCGTTAAGCGCGGAGTCTGGGAATCAGGCGGTTTCCCTCTCGAGTTCCCGGTGATGAGCCTGGGGGAGCCGATGATGCGCCCCACCACCATGCTCTATCGCAACATGTTGGCGATGGAGTCAGAAGAGCTGATTCGCGCCAACCCACTCGATGGTGTTGTCATGTTGACCGGCTGCGACAAGACCACTCCGGGTCTTGCGATGGGTGCCGCGAGTGTTGATTTGCCCTCCCTGATGATTACCGGTGGACCGATGTTGAACGGCAAGTTCCGTGGCCGCGACATTGGCTCCGGTACTGACGTCTGGAAGTTCACCGAGGAACACAGGGCTGGGCGCATGTCCACCGAAGACCTTTATGAAGCAGAGGCCTGCATGGCACGCAGCGCCGGCCACTGCATGACCATGGGAACGGCTTCAACAATGGCCTCCATTGTTGAAGCCCTCGGTCTTCAACTCACCGGAGCAGCGGCAATTCCTGCAGTGGACTCGAGGCGGATGGCGATGGCCCAGTTGGCTGGGCGACGCATTGTGGAAATGGTGGATGAGGGTCTCACCATGTCCAAGGTGATGACCAAAGAGTCTTTCGAGAACGCCATCATCGTGAACGCCGCGTTGGGTGGCTCTACTAACGCGATCGTCCACCTCCTGGCAATGGCTGGCAGGCTCGGGATCGAGCTCACACTCGATGACTTTGATGCCATTAGTCGCAAGGTGCCTTTGCTCGTGAACCTGATGCCCTCCGGCCAGTACTTGATGGAAGATTTCTACTACGCCGGCGGCGTTCCAGCCGTCATGAAGGAACTGAGCCCCGTCTTGCACCTCGACGCGATGACCGTCTCTGGCAAGACGATTGGCGAAGCAATCGCCGATGCGCCCTGCTACGACCGAGAGGTCATCGCGGCCTGGGACAAGCCGGTCCAGCCTGCCGGTTCCAGCACTGCAGTGCTCAAGGGAAATCTGGCGCCAAACGGCGCAGTGCTCAAGATCTCTGCCGCTACTCCTGCATTGCTGAAGCACCGCGGACCAGCGTTGGTGTTTGACACCAACGAGGAGTACATGGCGGTTGCTGATGACCCCAACCTCGATGTCACCGCCGACACTGTTCTCATTGTCCGTAACGCTGGCCCCAAGGGTTACCCAGGTTTCCCGGAGGTGGGCAACATGCCACTCCCCAAGAAGCTTCTCGACGCTGGCGTCACCGACATGGTGAGAGTGTCAGACGCCCGGATGAGTGGGACGGGCTTTGGAACCTGTGTGCTGCACGTCACCCCAGAGTCCGCCGCTGGCGGACCCTTGGGAGTTGTCCGCACGGGCGACATGATTGAACTAGACGCAGAAGCGCGGCTAATACGAATGGATGTTTCAGACGAAGAGATTGCCCAGAGGCTCGCGGTTTTCACTCCACAGGTTGCGCCGGCAACGCGTGGGTGGGAACAGCTCTATATTCAGCATGTCACCGGCGCCGATCGTGGAGCCGACCTAGACTTCCTGGAGGGCGCAAGCGGTTCTTTGCCCTCTAGGCACTCGCACTAATTCAACGAAAGAACGGGTTCCCCTTGGTCAAGAGACGTTTCCCCCGCCCCAGCGAGCTCGCTCCGCTGATGAAGTTCCGCAAGCCAGAGCTCAACGGTAAAAAGCGCCGCCTGGAGCGGGCTCTCACCATCTGGGACCTGCGCGATATCGCAAAGCGCCGCACCCCCAAAGCCCCTTTTGATTACACCGACGGTTCGGCTGAGGCGGAGCTGTCGCTTGCGCGGGCTCGGGAAGCCTTTACGAATATTGAGTTCAACCCTGCCATTTTGCGCGATGTCTCGAGCGTGAACCTCTCCCGTGAGGTTCTCGGCAAAGTGAGCGCGTTGCCGGTGGGCATCGCACCCACTGGTTTCACCCGCATGATGCACACCGAGGGTGAGATTGCTGGCGTGAAGACCGCCGAGGCGTGGGGGATTCCGTTCTCGCTCTCGACCATGGGAACCCAATCCATCGAGGCCGTTGCTGAGGCGAGTCCCGATGCCAGGAAGTGGTTCCAGCTCTACATGTGGAAAGACCGCGAGCGCTCCATGGAGCTCGTGGACCGCGCGGCTAAGGCTGGCTATGACACCTTGATGGTTACAGTCGATGTGCCTGTTGCTGG
>CAZQIH010000169.1:0-2256 GCA_964593715.1 uncultured Microbacteriaceae bacterium | reverse complement strand
AAAAGCAGGCTGCGGCGCTAGCCGCGGTTCGCTCCCAGCTGCATGACTTGTTGCCTACCGCCGTCGAGGATTTGTCGTGGGGAATGCCGACCCTTCGGGTTGAGGGCATCATCATGATGTCGTTTCTTGGCTTTAGCCACCACAACAGTCTCTTCCCAGGACCCGAGGTCCAGGAACTCCTAGGTCCCGCCCTCGATGGCTACAGCACGACAAAGGGCACCATTCATTTTGATCAACACAAGGCGCCACCCAAAGCGTTCCTCAAGAAACTGGTGGAAGCGCGAATCAGCGTGATCAACCGCACATTCCCCAAAAAGTCAGGGGCTTTCCTGGAGCTCTACAAGAACGGCGTCGTCAAGGCACGAGGTTCTTACAAGGGCGAGGCCATGCACGGCGCCTGGTCGTTTTATCGCAAAGACGGCACGCCCATGCGCAGTGGTTCTTTCCGATTGGGCGAGCAGGTCGGCACATGGACTACCTACGACAGTGCTGGTCGGGCATACAAAGAAACCCAGTTCTCCCGCTAAAGCCCCTCAGTCGCCATCCGGCCGATGGTTCGACCGGCCTTTCGCAAATAGAGCGCCGGGTGATCAATCGATTCCTGCATGCTTGGTGCGCTCACACTAATTTCGATCACGGTGACCCCGGATAGCTCTGCGCTCATCGGAGAAACACCACACACCACCACCACCGGAATGTTCTGTGAGCGAGCACGCTCGATCACAGCTCCTGTGATCTTGCCTCCGAGACTTTGGGCGTCAAAGGAGCCCTCCCCCGTCACAACGAGATCGGCACCTTTCATCTCCGCGCCAACTCCGGTGAGCTCCATCATCGCTTGTGCGCCAGATTCTTGGGAGGCTCCAAGGGCTGCCATAGCTCCAAAGGCCAGCCCACCGCCAGCCCCAGCCCCTGGGCCCTCAGCCACCTCGCCCCCGACCAACGCGGCAAGACGAGCCAGCCCGCCCTCAAGCCGTGCGACCGCGGCTGGGTCCGCGCCCTTTTGGGGCGCAAACACCGCTGCTGCGCCCGTGGCACCAAGCAGTGGATTAGTGACATCGGTCAAGACCCGAAGTCGAGTTTTCGAGAGCCTGGGGTCAAGCCCTGAGAGATCAACTGAGTCGAGATTATGGAGTGAACCCCCACCCCCGCCTATAGCGTCGCCCTGGTCGTCTAGACCGATAGCCCCCAAAACGCGAAGCATCCCGAAACCGCCATCGGTCCCCGACGTCCCACCGACGGTGAGCAGGATCTCTGTGGGACCGGATGCCAGTGCTTCTTTAATAAGGTGTCCGACCCCGGCGCTCGATGCTTCGAGTGCTTGGGTGGGCGTAGCTCCGGGGAGAAAGCCAAAAGCCTGGGCAGATTCAATAACGACCACACCGTCTCTGCTGGCAAACGACGCAACGACAGGTTCGCCCCAAGAACCCGGAACCGTGACCGTGTGAATCTTGAAGCCGTGGTGAGCGAGGACATCGAGTGTGCCCTCACCGCCATCGGAGAGGGGTTGCGCGGTTAGGACCGCACCTGGTGCGGTCTCTCGAATTCCCTCGGCTAGTGCCTCGACCACGCCAGTGGCGGAGAGAGAGCCCTTGAAGGAATCCGGGGCGATCACAATCTTCATCGTCTGAAATCATCGCAGGCATTCGTGCTCTAGCGTTACGGTGTGACCCACCAACAAGCCCAGGCACTGGCCTACCTGCAGGACACCTGCGATGTGATTGCCCAGCTTGCCCAGGTTTATACGCCACCTGTCATCTCACCACAACCGCCAGAGCGATACTTCGAGATTCTGGTTTCTTCAATCATTGGCCAGCAGCTCTCCGTGAAAGCCGCCGACACTATCGAAGCCAGGCTTCGCCAGGCCGTCGACGCCATTACGCCGGAGGGCCTCGCTGGCCAGGACCTTGAACTTCTTCGTCAGCAGGGTCTCTCGTATTCCAAAGCGAACTACATCCTGGGTCTCGCTGAAGCGTTTGGGACCGGGGTCATTGATCCCCACGCACTGGCAGCAATGGACCCACCCGAAGTGATTTCTGCACTCACCGCCCTCAAGGGAATCGGGCCGTGGACGGCAGAGATGTTCCTGATCTTTGGCATGGGGCACCCCGATATCTGGTCACCCGGAGACCTTGGATTACGCAAAGCCGTCGAAGCGCACTTTGGCACCGAACAAACGTCCACCGAGGTTGCCAAGCGTTGGGCCCCCTATCGTTCCTACGCAGCACTGTATTTGTGGGAATACGTCGATAAGGGTGA
>CAZQIH010000168.1:0-2261 GCA_964593715.1 uncultured Microbacteriaceae bacterium | reverse complement strand
AACTCGAATGATCGGGTGGGGCGTCATTCTCACGAACGTCCCTTTCCTGATCTATTTCGCTGTGACACTGCCCTGGGAGGCAGTTTTCTGGATGGCGCTCTACGCTTTCTCCTTCTGGCAGTACTCGGCAACACCACTGCGTTTCAAGGGCCGGCCAATTCTCGACTCTGTGTCCAATGCCGACTACGCCTTCCCTCTCGTCTTTGTTCCCTACGCCCTGGGGGAGACACCCTTGTGGGCGGCAGCGATCGGTTTGATGGCGTGGTCTATGGCTAAGCATGTCTATGACGCCATCCAAGACATCGAGGAAGACGGATCGGTCGGCATCATCACCACCGCAGTGAAGTTTGGTGTGAAGGGCTCGCTCATCTGGTCTGGCTTCTGGTGGACCGTGTCAACGGTGCTGTTTTGGATGGTCAACATCCCGGTTGCCATAGTGAATGCGATATTGGCGCTCTGGCTGATTGTGGCCCAGTGGCGAAAGCCCACCACCGCTCAAGCGAAGAGCCTCTATCGATACTCCGTTGCTTTCCCCTACCTAGCTGGAGCTGTGGCAGGGGTGCAGTTGGTGGCAGCACTTACTTTTGGTTCGTACACAGCCCCATGACCAAGCGCATAGTCGTCATCGGCGCAGGGCTTGGCGGACTCTCAGCCTCAGCGCTGTTGGCACGAGCAGGCCACCAGGTCACGGTCATTGAGCGCCAGGACTGGGTCGGGGGCAAGAGTCGGCGGATCGAGCTTGCTGGTCAACGCATCGACACTGGCCCATCGATGGTCACATTCCCCGATGTCTGGCGACAGGTTTTGGCCGCTTATGACGCTCTCGGGCCCACGGGCGACAGTGCTGCCGATATTGCAGGGGTAACTCTTGAGCGCTTGCCGGAAGTGGGCCGCTACTACTACCGGGGTTCCCAGGCGAACCTTCCCGTCGAAGCCGGGCACGCGTGGCACGACGCGTGGGCGCGGTTTGAGGCCGAGCACGGAACTTTAGGACCGGCGATCACAGACCTCTTGGTCTCGGATCCGTGGGACCCGAAGGTGCTGCCGGCGCTTGGGCGCCTGTTGTCCCGTTATGGAACCAGGCTCACCACTGAGGCGTTCTTGAAGGGACTTCCTTGGATGCCACAGGAGCTCAAGGATGTTGTCGCCATTCACACGTTGAATGCCGGTGTCGCACCCAGCCAGACTCTTGCCCTCTACGCGAGCATGGCGGCAGTGATGGCCACCGACGGTGTCTGGGTTCCCCGCGGTGGCGTTTATGAAATAGCGCTCGGCCTTGAGAAGCTTGCCCGTCACGCCGGTGTTGAGATTCATCTCTCTGAGCCCGTTGTTTCCGTATCCAAGGGCACCGTCGTGAGCGAGCGTGCCACCTACGATGCCGACTATGTCGTCAGTGCTCTCGATGGCGGAATACTTGAGGGCCTGATGGGCGCACCCGCCAAGAAGGCGCCGAAGCGGCTCTCCTGTTCAGGCGTCGCCGTCTTTGGCGTCTTGGATGAGGACTTGCCAGATCACGTCGTCACCCACTCGGTGATGATGCCAGAGCACCCGGCAGACTTGTTTGATGCGCTCGGCAAGCGGGTAGTGCCCCAGCAGACGATGGCGTTTTTAAACTACTACCGCCCAGGGCAGATTTATCCCAACACCCGGTCCGTAGCGGCGTTCTTGCTGACCGCCCCGCCGAACGGGAAACCCTTTGGGTTTGATGATGATTTTGTCCACAGTGAATCCCGGCGTTTTTCTGAGCTGCTGGGACTTCCGCGGCCCATCACCGAGATGATGACTGACCACATGATTCTCGACCCCGAGTATTTCCAAGGTTTTGGGGCAGTAGGCGGGGCACTCTACGGGGAGCCTGCGCCCTGGTGGCGCAGTGGACCCTTCCACAAGCCCGGCTATAACTCACCGCGCAACCCGTGGTTGTGGCGGGTAGGGTCGTCAGTTCACCCGGGTGGAGGAATCCCCGCGGTTTTGGGTGGGGTGTTGATTTCCACGAGACGAATGCTGGCAAGTCTGCCCGCATGATGTTGTGGCTCCGACCGGCATCGATCCGGTGACCTTTCGATTTTCAGTCGAACGCTCTACCAACTGAGCTACAGAGCCAGGTGGAGAAAGAGCCTCTCTGACGAGAGGCTCTCCCACTACCGCGACCCTGACGGGACTTGAACCCGCGACCTCCGCCGTGACAGGGCGGCACGCTAACCAACTGCGCTACAGGGCCTAGCTATTGAGATTCTCGGTTGGTGACCCCAACGGGATTC
>CAZQIH010000167.1:0-2270 GCA_964593715.1 uncultured Microbacteriaceae bacterium | reverse complement strand
AAGCCCCCTGGCCACCCAGCTCCCGGTGATAGCGTCGTGGACTGTGCGCTCCACTCGTCAATCAGCCTTCGCCGCCGTTGTCCTCGCCCTCGCACTAGCCCTCACGGCGACCGGGTGTCAGGCCGGGGAGCCACTAGTGCCTCGTTCTGTGTATGAGAAGGTCAATGCCGATGGGCGGGAATGGACCTACGACACGGCCTGGCAGAACATCCGTAGGGTCAACGCGCATTTAGCGGACAACGCCCTGGAAACAGTGGGCGATGAAGCACTGTTCATCGCCTCCCAAATGGAGCGCTTGGACACCGGCAAAGCCGGGTCGCTCGGATCATCGGAGGTAGCGGCCCTGGTAAACGAGGTCACCAGCACTGCGCAGGGCCAAGACCGCACGGAGAACCTACGGACCGCACGAGAACTCGGCCAGAAGTTGCAGGAGCACTTCGATGCGGGCGATTTTGCTAGCGCAAAAACCTACGCCATTTCGCTGCACGCAACCGCAGTGACCATGGAAATGGTCGACTGAAACCTCTGAAGCAGAGCGTCGGGGCCTATCTTGCGCGCCCGGAGGGACTCGAACCCCCAACCTTCTGATCCGTAGTCAGATGCTCTATCCATTGAGCTACGGGCGCGTGGTCGCCTAAACGACCGACCCCGAGCATATCAGCCACCGGAGAGGTTTTTTTGGGGTGCGCCAAGAGCGTGCACTACCTCTTCTAGGATTTCTTCATGGCAGAAGAAAAGAAGAACACCTCCGCATTCACCGATAAAGAGCGCGAAGCCATGCGCGAGCGCGCCAGGGAAGCCAGGGAGTTTAAAAAGCTCTCGGGCGACGAGCAAGTGGCCCGCAAGATCGCCGAGATGGCCCCTGCCGATCAGAAACTAGCAAAGGCTATCCACACTCTTGTTATGGGGCTCTCGCCAAAGATCACCACGAGGACTTGGTATGGAATGCCCGCCTACTACGTGGATAACAAGATTGTCTGTTTCTTCCAGGCGGGGAGCAAATTTGAGAGCCGTTATTCCACATTTGGCTTCCAAGACGCAGCGAACCTGGATGACGGCACGTTCTGGCCGACGGTGTTTGCCGTGACCGCGTGGAACGACGATGTGAAGAAAGAAATCTCAAGACTCGTGACAAAGGCCATTTCTTAGCAGCAGGAAAACCAGCCAAATGCTTGGCAGAAGAGGCGAGAAGCGCGGAGACGGTGGGATTTGAACCCACGGTTCCCGTGAGGGAACTCCACCTTAGCAGGGTGGTGCACTAGGCCGAACTATGCGACGTCTCCTGAAGTGCCCCTAAGAACACTTCGTCGATAACTATATCGACGCCGGGTACTAGCGCGGAACCGCGCAGGTTTCATCCCCCGCGGTTTGGCCCACCAGACCCTCTAAAACTTCAATCTCTTCGGGAGTTGGGGCTTGGTCTTGCGTCGCGTTGCCATCAGTCGTTGAGCCAAAGCCGAGTGATCCATCCGCCAAAGTGAAGGGCTCATCGGTCGCCAAACGCTCTGCCACGACGCGACCAAGATCAGGATGCGGGATGACCCGGCCCGGATAAAGCTCTGGGTCAGCATCGAGGACTGGGTACTGAATAAAGATGATGTTCTCGTTGGGAACACCTCGAAGAGCCCGTGCCATCGCCACCATCACATCGATCCGGCTAAGGCTGGTAGAGAGAACCATAGTTTGGGAGGCGACTGAGGCAATGCCATAGAGCTTTTCAATGTTGTTGAAAACCCCATCGGCCTGCAAGGTTCGAACGAGCGCCGCCATATAAACCTGCTGAGACGAAATACGCGCCAAGTCACTGCCATCCCCCACGCCCTTGCGCGTGCGAAGGAAGGCCAGAGCTTGGCCACCTTCAAGGGTGTGGTAACCCGCCTCTGGGAGGTTCACACCTGACCAGGGATCAACCAGCGGTGCTGTGACACACACCTCAACACCGCCGACGGCGGTGGAGAGCTGGGCAACACCGGTGAATGTCATCAGCCCCGCATAACCAATCTCAAGGCCGGTCAACTGCTCAAGAGTCATCGCCACGCAAGGCAAACCCCCAATGCCCATCGTGGTGTTCAGCGGGGCCATCGTCTTGGGCTCTGACAACGTGCCATCACCCTGCGGGCACGCAGGAATATCGATCAGGAGATCGCGAGGAAAGCTCACAACAATCGCTCGGTCGTGGTTCTCGCTCACGTGGACCAGAACATTGACGTCGTTCAGCTCCGAGTCAACGAACTCAAACTGGTCTCCTTGGCCAACTCTTGTGTCGGAAC
>CAZQIH010000166.1:0-2360 GCA_964593715.1 uncultured Microbacteriaceae bacterium | reverse complement strand
ATGTTCGGCCGAATCGGGCGCGAGCGTGGCTGGGCTCCCACAACGAAGGATCACTATCTCAACGAAGTTCACCACGGTGCACTATTCGTGGGATCGCCGGAGACGGTGGCGACCAAGATTGCTCGCACTGTTTCAGCGCTCGGAATTCAGCGTTTTGACCTGAAGTACTCAACAGGGCCGATGCCCCACGAGGTGCTCATTGAGAGAATAGCAATGTATGGGACGGTAGTAATCAAGATGGTGCGCGACATGCTCGCTAGCGGGGTTCACGCTAGCGAGGCACGCGCACTCTAATTGGTAACTACGGGGATGCCGCTGTAGTTGGTGGCCTGCTCTACGCTGCCACCATTGGTCATGTCGCTAAATCCCATGTTTGCCATCTGAGCGATGGCCTGGCCTGAGCGGTTGCCCGAGCGGCAGTAAATGAAGTAGGTCGCATTGGGGTCCAGTTGGCTGACCTGAGCGGCAAAGTCGGGAGACTGCACGTCGATGTTGAGCGCTCCGTCTAGGTGGCCAGAGGCATACTCAGCAGGGGTGCGAACATCGATGACAATCGTGCCAGCTTCGAGGCCGACGGGCTCGGCGGCAGGGGCACAGGCGCTAACGCCAACGGTGATGCCAAAGATCAGGGCAAGTGCGGTGAGGAGCTTTTTCACAACGAAACCTTTCCGGGGTAATGAATACAGGGCAACTATAGCAAATACCCCTGGGGGTATGTAAATCGAATGCTTATGCGTGTCGGGACAGCCACTTTTTGAACGTGGGGGAGTCGGGGAGCCTGGCAATGAGAGGTCCGACGATGACGGTGATGAGCACATACGCGGTGGCCAACGGGGCAATCAGCGGCTCAACCCCCGCACTCACGGCAAGACCAGCAATGACGATGGAGAACTCGCCTCTCGAGGTCAGCGTTAACCCACTGCGCCAGCGACCGGGGACTCCAATACCGGCCCACTTGGCTGCCAGATATCCAGACCATACTTTCGTGCCCATGGTCACGACCGCCAAGGCCAGGGCTGGGAGAAGCATCGGAACAACCTGGCTCGCATCAGTGGAGAGACCAAAGAAGAGGAAGAACGCCGCGGCAAACAGGTCCCTCAAGGGTGAGAGTAGCGCTCCCGCGCGGTCGGCAACCTGGCCAGAGAGGGCAATCCCCACCAAGAAGGCGCCAACCGCAGAGCTGACGTTGACTTGTTGGGCGAACCCAGCCACGAGCAGCGTGAGGCCCAGAACACCCAGCAACAGTGACTCCGGGTGTCCTGCACTAAACAGGCTTGAGAGGCGATCGCCGTGGCGAAGCGCTAGATACAAAATGACGACCACCGCAACGAGGGAAATCGCGAGAGTAATTCCACCCTCCACAATTCCCGCGCCAATCATCAGGACCGAGAGAACTGGCAAGTAGAAGGCCATCACGAGGTCCTCAATCACCAGAATCGACAGAATCGTCGGCGTTTCCCGGTTTCCCAGACGCCCAAGATCGCGCAGAACTTTGGCAATAACGCCTGAAGAGGAAATGTAGGTGACTCCGGCCAGAGCAAAAGCTGCAATGGGCGACCATCCCAGCAGCAGACCCATCGCAAATCCGGGTGCGCCGTTGGCCACAAGGTCGAGGATTCCGGCAGCGCGTGACTGCTTCAGATTGGTCACAAGCTCGGATGCTGAGTATTCGATACCGAGCATGACAAGAAGCAAAATCACACCGAGTTCACTGCCGATGGCGATGAACTCGCTGCTCTCGCTATCGGAGAGAAGTCCTGAGCTGCCGACAATCAGCCCCAGGACCAAATACAGCGGGATCGGAGATATACCCACCCGGATAGCAAGCCTCGAGAGGAGCCCCAAGAGAAGCAGAAGCGCCCCAACCTCAATCAAGAGGGTCGCTAGCGAATGCATGGTCTACAGGTGGCCGTCGGTGAGCAGGGAGCCTAGCTGCTCGAGGCCCTTCTGGGTTCCCACAGCGACCACAATGTCGCCGGCTTCGAGCAGATCGGATGGCGTGGGGGAGGGCATCACTGCTGCGCCACGCAAGATGGCGACTATTGAGGACTTCGTTAGCGTTCGTGCCTTGGTGTCCCCAAGTTCTTTGCCGGCGAAGGGCGAGCTGGCAGAGAGCACGAACTGCTCCGTGTAGAGCCCCGTTGCTTTGTCGCCGAGGCTTGCCAACTGCCCAAGGATGAGCGATGTTCCGAGCACTTCGGACAAAGCCATCGCTTCATCATCGCTTAGTGTGATGGCGTCACTGCAAGCATCGGGATCGGCTGGGTCAAAGACAGCAAGCTCACGCTCACCATCCTTGCGCGTAACAACGCCGAGGCGCCGCCCAGAAAACCACGAAATTAGGACGCTTGTATGCTAAT
>CAZQIH010000165.1:0-2371 GCA_964593715.1 uncultured Microbacteriaceae bacterium | reverse complement strand
CTTGAGTACTTAGACCTCTATCTCATTCACTGGCCAGCCCCCCAGCGTGACCTGTATGTCGAATCTTGGCGGGCAATGGAAAAGCTGAAGGCCGATGGGCTGGTCCGCTCGATCGGCGTGTGTAATTTCCACGCGGAGCACCTCGATCGGCTGGCAGAGAATTCCGACCAGCGCCCTGTAATCAACCAGGTCGAACTCCACCCCTGGCTTACCCAAGAACCACTAGTCCGGTATCACGAAGACCACGGCATCACTACCCAGGCCTGGTCGCCCCTTGCTAGGGGCCAAGTCTTGGCGGATGAGACCCTGATTGCCCTTGCCGAGGACTACGGGGTCAGCGTTGCCCAGTTGGTCCTCCGCTGGCACCTGCAACGGGGCATCACGGTAATTCCCAAATCAAACTCAACGGCCCGGATTACAGAGAATTCCCACGTCTTCGGGTTCGAGTTGAGCGAGGAGCACATGTCCTTGATCTCTGGCCTCAACAAGGACTATCGCACGGGCGTGGACCCGAATGATCGCAACTGAGCGGGTGCTCACACGCGCACCTCTCAGCTCCTTGAGGGGCAGGAAAGATATTCAGAAACTGTGTAGTGTGTTTCTGTTGTCGGCTAAGAAGCTAACGTCGAGGGAGTAATCAGAGTGGATTCATCCTCTGAATCACGCGGGTCCAACGCATACGTGTCTTTGCGAGGCGTGTCGAAGTCGTTCGACGAGGTTCGTGCGGTTGACGACCTGGACCTCGATATCGCCTCGGGGGAGTTCTTCTCCATGCTGGGGCCCTCGGGTTCCGGCAAAACAACGGTTTTGCGTCTTATCGCCGGCTTTGAGACGGTCACCTCCGGCACCATCTCGATTGATGGCGAGGACGTCACAGCCCTCGCGCCGTTCGATCGCACCGTAAACACGGTTTTCCAGGATTATGCGCTCTTCCCGCACATGACGATTCAGGACAACGTTGAGTACGGTTTGCGGACCAGAAAAGTCCCCAAGCCGGAACGTGCAGCGCAGGCGGCGGAAGCCATCGATCGGGTCAAACTCTCGCATCTATCCGGCCGGCTTCCGCATCAGCTTTCTGGTGGCCAACGCCAGCGCATCGCTTTGGCCAGAGCCCTCGTTCTTCGCCCGAAAGTTCTTCTGCTCGATGAGCCCCTCGGTGCGCTCGATAAGCAACTGCGCGAGGAGATGCAGGTTGAACTCAAGCTCATCCAGCGTGAGGCTGGCATCACCTTTATCTTCGTGACCCACGATCAAGAGGAAGCGATGCGTATGAGCGATCGCATCGCGGTCTTCAACGCAGGCCGCATTGAACAGCTGGGAACGCCTCACGAGGTCTATGAGAAGCCTGCAACGGCCTTTGTGGCGGGCTTCCTTGGTGTTTCTAACCTGATTTCGGGGGAGAAGGCCGAGGCGCTCGTGGGCCGGAGCGATTTGGTCAACATTCGTCCGGAACGAATCCGCCTGGCCGGTTCGGGCGCGAAACCCGGCAAAGATGAAATCGCCGCACCGGGTGTTGTCATTGAAGTTGCCTACACGGGCGCCAACACGATTTCCATCGTCGAAACAGCCGGGGGAGTCCGGCTGATCTCGACGAAGCTCAATGAAGAGTTACCGGGAGCGGGCGAAAGCTTCGCGATCGGCGACAAGGTTGTTGCGTTGTGGCGAAGTGACCACATCGCAACAATTCCCCACTAGAACTGGCGAAAGCCAGGTGAAAGGAAACTGATGAGAGGCAAGAAGTTAGCTTTTGCAGCACTCTTCGCCGCGTCAGCCGTTGTCCTGAGCTCTTGCGCAGGCGGCGGTGAGCTGACGCTCGACGTTCCCGATGTCCCCATGCACGAAGAAATGGGCGCATTCGAGGGCGAACTGAACATTGTTAACTGGTCGGGCTTCGTGGAGCCCGCATGGACTGACCAGTTCACAGCCGACACCGGCTGTGTCGTCAACGCCCGCGTTGCCGGTACCTCGGACGAGATGGTGACCCTGATGCGCACCGGCGAGTACGACATTGTGTCGGCCTCGGGTGACGCAGCATTGCGTCTGATCGTCGGTGGCGACGTTCAACCACTCAACATCGATTTGATCCCTAACTTCAGCGACGACATCGCTGAGGGCATGAAGGGTCAGATTTATGACACCGTCAACGGCCAGCCTTACGGTGTGCCGATCGGTCGTGGCGCCAACCTTCTCCAGTACAACGAGGACGTCACTGGTGGCGCTCCCGAGAGCTGGGATGTTGTCTGGGAGTCTGACAGCCCCTACGCCGGCAAGATCACCGCGTATGACGCACCGATCTACATCGCTGATGCAGCTGTCTACCTGATGTACCACAACCCTGAGCTTGGGATCGAAAACCCCTACGCACTGGACG
>CAZQIH010000164.1:0-2375 GCA_964593715.1 uncultured Microbacteriaceae bacterium | reverse complement strand
CCCCGCCACGGTGCTGCTGCTGCGCCGCGGGGCGCGCAACCTCGCTGCGCGCACAGTGGTTGCCGTTGTGGCCACATTGTCGCTGGCAGTCGCCGTCGCGGTCGCGGCACTGGGGCTACCGAGTGGTTTGGTGCGGGCCTTCCAGGGCCCGATTCCCGGCCTCGCAGCGCTCGAAGTGGTGCCCTTGGAGCCGGATCGGGTGCTGGTGTGCATGGGGCCCGCTATCGCTTTTAGTGGACAGGATTCCTCTCCCGTCGGTTATGGCGAACCCACCGATGTGGTGGCTGGGTCTGCTGTGGAGACGTCTCGAATTGCGCAAACGGATCTTCAAGACGCGTTCTCGTTGGAGAACGCTGTTGTGCCAACTCCGCCCACAGTCCTCACTCAACCCTCTGATGCTGGCCTACTGGCAGGAGCTAGCTATCAGCAGCTGGACAATCTCAATGTCCGCGGCCTGGCGCTCCAGGAGTGCCAGGAGCCCAGAGCCGAGACCTGGTTGGTCGGTGGTGATACCACCACTGGTCGCCAAGGTGTTGTGAGCCTGTCTAACCCTGGCGGCGTTGCTGCCACGGTGAATGTCGATGTGTGGGGCCAGAGCGGGCCCATTACCTCACCCCTGGGCCAGGGAATCCTTGTTCAGCCGGGCGCACAGCGCGTCATCACTCTGGCCGGGTTAGCCCCGAACGAGGCACGACCCGTTCTGCGCGTGACGAGTTCTGGAACGGGCATTGTCGCAGCACTGCACACGTCGATCGTTCGAGGTCTGGATGCGGATGGTTTATCCGTCATTACCGGCCAGGCGCCACCGAGCGAAGTTCGCGTCATCCCCGGTCTCTATGGGCCACCTTCAGAGATCATCGGCCCGATTCGAGGCAAAGAGGGATTCACCGATGTTGGTGGTGCACTCCGAGTGCTCTCGCCCGATGGCCCGGCATCGGTGAGCGTCACTGTGATTCGCCCAGGCCAAAGCGACATCACCACGAGGTTAGAGCTCGAGGCTGGTCAGGTCGGCGACCTCTCCCTCGATGAGCTCGGCTCTGGCGATTACGGGCTTGTCTTGGAATCGAGTGCGCCGATCGTCGCGGGCGTCAGAAACAGTGTCGGAACGGATGTGCGCACTGACACCAGTTGGGTCGGTAGCTCTTATGCCCTTGAAGGCGACACGGTCATTGCCGTTCCGGCCGTTGGTGAAATCCGTTTGAGTGTGATTAACCCGGGCGAGACCGATGTCCAAATTTCTCTTGATGGCCGTTCATCCACTGTGCCTGCCGGGGGAATTCTTGCCCGTCCGCTTGGCGGGGGAACCTTCAGTCTGTCCTCCGATGGCCCCGTCTACGCGGTCGTCTCATTCCGCGGAGAGACGGTAATCGGCAACTTGCAGGTTTTGCCAGCACCCAGGGCGCAAGACCCCGTGGTGATGACGATTCGTTAGTGCGGGTGAAATCGCTCGGGCGCTAGCTGCCACGGGTCAGTCCCCAACAATTCGGCAACTGCAGAGAAAACAAAGCTCTCGATAAGCACGCGGCGATGCCATGCGTCGTTTCGGTGGAGGCGGCTCAGGCGCTCAATGGGAACCCGGTAGAGCCAAATGGCGCGCCTGTCACGGAAGATTGTCCAGCGCGGGAGTGAAGCACTGGCAATGCCCACATGAGGCATCGAGTGAACTTCGATGCGGACAGTCGCTAACTCATCGGGCCACTGGGTCTTCAAGTAATCGAGTGTGGCGCCGACGATGTGCGTGAATTCGTCACCCCGGCGAAGCCGGGGACCAGCGATGGGCCCGAGCGCCGAGTTTGAGGGCGCCTTGTGTCGATTGACGCGGTGGATGCCCATGTCGCAAGCGTAATGCTCGAAGGGCAGTCGTAGTCTGGTTGGGCTATGCCCTACCGCCCCCCAGTTCCTCGATTGTGCTCAAAAACTTCGTGTTCGAAGGATGCCACCGCGACCCTCACCTACGTTTATGCAGATTCGCAGGCCGTCGTTGGGCCACTCGCGGAGCGTAAAGAGCCGCATAGCTATGACCTTTGCGCCGATCATTCAGAGCGTCTCTCTGCCCCCGTCGGCTGGCACATTGTTCGCTATCGCGCCTATCCCGATGCAATCTAGTGGGCTCTAGGCTGGTGGCATGGCGTCCTCTGTATTGCGTGACATCGTCAAGTCGTATGACGTTCGTGGTTTAGTCGCCACCCAACTGACGCCCGAGATCGCTGGGGCACTTGGCGCCGCATTTGTCGACGTGATTGTGGGTGCGGGCGAGACTCTGGTGCTGGGACACGACATGCGTGACTCTTCGCCTGTGCTGGCCGAGGCGTTCATTGAGGGTGCTCTTTCCCGCGGCGCGCACGTGCGAAACCTTGGGCTGTGCTCCACCGACA
>CAZQIH010000163.1:0-2410 GCA_964593715.1 uncultured Microbacteriaceae bacterium | reverse complement strand
CTCCAGCGCTCACAACCTTTGCGCTCCACGGGTTTGCTTCGTGTTGACCCAGCAATCGTCGTCATCGAAGAACCAGAACCGGAACCCGAGCCTGCGCCCGCCCCTGAGGAGGAACCTGTTCCCGAGCCTGTTCCTGAACCGGAAGTAGTTACCGAACCAGAACCGGAGCCAGAACCTGCTCCGGACCCGGAACCAAGTCCAGAGACTGAACCACAGCCTGAGCCTGAGCAGCCAGAACCTGCCCCCGAAGAGACCTCGCCGGAAGAACCTGTGGTTCTTGAGCAGGTCGAGCCTGCTCCTTCCCAGGAGTCAACAACGGTGTTGGCTGTTGAAACCGAGCCCGCGGACACTCCCGTGATTCCAGAAGCACCGAGCGTGGTGCCCGTGCGTGATCTTGAGCCCGCGGGTCTCCCTGAACCAGTGTTTGTGCCAAGGGAGCCCACCGAGATTCCCCTGAGTCCCCGGGAACCACGAAAGATCACCATCCCGCAGATTGTCAGCCCACCAGAGCCAAGCCTTGCTGGAGCCTGGCTCGGTCTGAGCCTGATGATGAGTCTCGCAGCAGGGGGTCTGATTGCAGCCCTGCGGCGATGGCGCAGCGAGATGGAGGAATAGTGACCGAGGCCTGACGGGTGTGACAGACTTGTCCCACAGGTCGGGTTTTGGAACAGGAGATAGGGCTCCTCAATGTGCGGCATTGTCGGCATCGTCTCCTCCACACCGGTCAACCAGCAGGTTTATGACGCTCTTGCGCTCCTGCAGCACCGTGGTCAAGATTCCACCGGAATTGCGACGCTCGAGGACCAGACGCTTCACCTTCATAAAACCAACGGCCAGGTTCGCGAGGGTTATCGCACCCGCGACATGCGAAGCCTGCTGGGCAATGTTGGGCTTGGGCACGTCCGCTATGCCACCAGGGGTAATGCGAAGAAGGAACAAGAAGCCCAACCTTTTTATGTGAATGCCCCCTATGGCATCGTCCTCGTTCACAACGGAAACCTCACCAACACGCGAGAGTTGACCGCCGAACTTCAGACGAAGGACCGCCGTCACCTCAACACCACTTCGGACACCGAGCTTTTGGTGAACGTTCTGGCCTCTGAGCTTCAGTCCGCTGGGGCTGGAAGCAACTTCTCCACCGACAGTGTGTTTGAGGCAATCGCGGCGGTCCACCGCAGGGTCGAGGGCTCCTACGCCGCAATCGCTCTGATTGCCGGCCATGGATTGCTTGCCTTCAGGGATCCCTTTGGCATCCGGCCGCTGATCCTTGGCAAGCGCCAAGCGGGCTTGGTGGGTGACGAGTGGATCGTTGCCAGCGAATCACTAGTCCTTGAGGCCAGCGGCTATGACATCGTGCGCGATGTCGCCCCTGGGGAAGCAATCTTCATCGGCAGAGATGGCTCCTTGGTGTCAAAGCAGTGCGCGACGACTACACGCCTTGCCCCCTGTTCGTTCGAGTATGTGTATCTGGCACGCCCCGACTCCGTCATGAACGGCATTTCCGTCTATGAGGCCCGCCTTCGACTCGGCGAAAAACTGGCGGACACCATCGCCAAGCACGCGCCCGTTGATTCCATCGACGTCGTGATGCCCATCCCCGACTCTGCGCGCCCGGCAGCAATGCAGGTTGCCAGGAAACTTGGCATCGAATACCGCGAGGGCTTCTATAAGAACAAGTACGTAGGGCGGACGTTCATCATGCCCGGACAGGCCCAGCGCACCAAGAGTGTGCGCCAAAAACTCAATGCCATGTCCAGTGAGTTTGCCGGCAAGAACGTGTTGATTGTCGACGATTCCATCGTGCGAGGGACGACCTCGCGAGAAATTGTCGACATGGCCCGGGAGGCCGGAGCGAAGTCGGTCACCTTCACCTCGGCAGCGCCTCCCGTGCGATTCCCCCACGTTTATGGCATCAATATGCCGAGCAAGCGTGAGCTCGTCGCTGCGGGCAAGACTATTCCCGAGATTGCGCGAGAAATCGGTGCTGATTACCTGATTTATCAAGAGGTTGAGGACATGCGAGATGCCATCATCGAAGGCTCAGCGGTCACCGAGCTCGACATGAGCTGTTTCACCGGCGAATACGTCACCGGAACTGTGAGCGAGGAATACCTCACCTGGGTGGAAAACAACCAGTCGAGCTAGTCGCTCTGGCGTTGCATTTGAACAACGGTCATGCGCTTCTTAGAGCGCACATCAATCACTAGCCACAGGATTACTCCGAGCGCAATCGATCCGCTCACGCCAAACAGGGCAAAGTAGGCGAATAGCGCGATAAACCCGATTGAGGGGTCCGAGGGATAAAGCCCGGTCACAATTGCCGTAGCAAAGAATCCAAGCAGGCCAAAGACGAGAACAAAAGCCATCAGCTTCGGCGAACGACGAAGTTGAACTTCGTGCTTGTCTGGAG
>CAZQIH010000162.1:0-2449 GCA_964593715.1 uncultured Microbacteriaceae bacterium | reverse complement strand
CAAAGTCAGGCCCAGCCACCAAAACACGACCCTGCGCATAGGGCTCCTGGTTCAAGATGAAATCGGGGTCTTGACGCCACTGATAAAACAGCGCGTCGTCGTAACCGGTTTTGGTGACGCGCTTCAAGAAGTTAGCGGGAATGATTTGGTCGGTATCAACATTGGAGCGGCGCAGGGGAACACCCACACCTTCGACCACAGAAACCTTGTCCACTAGACGCTCACACTCCTCTGGTCTGCATGAAGATCAGCGGGGCTTGAGAGAGTGCCTCGAATAGCGGTGGCAGCCGCCACCACGGGCGAGACCAGGTGGGTTCTAGCACCCTTGCCCTGACGGCCCTCAAAGTTCCTATTCGAGGTGGACGCAGCGCGCTCCCCCGGAGCGAGCTGGTCGGGGTTCATGCCCAAACACATGGAGCAACCAGCAAAACGCCACTCGCCACCAAACTCTTCAACAATCTTGTCGATGCCCTCGGCTTCGGCCTCGAGCCGAACACGCGCGGAACCGGGAACAACCATCAGGCGGACATGGTCCGCCTTCTTCTGGCCCTTGATGATGGAAGCAAACGTGCGCAGATCATCCAGACGTGAGTTGGTGCACGAGCCCATGAAGACCGTGTCAACGCGGATGTCTTTCATGCGCGTCCCAGGACTCAGGTCCATGTATTCGAGTGCTCGAAGGGCCGCTGCCTTGTCATTGGGGTCAGTCATGGACTCTGGGTCTGGCACAACATCACCCAGTGGGACGCCTTGCCCAGGGTTGGTACCCCAGGTGACGAAGGGCTCAAGCTCGTTAGCGTCAAGGAACACCTCAGCGTCGAAGACCGCTCCCTCATCGGTGTGCAGGGTCTTCCAGTACTCCATCGCGTTATCCCAGTCCTCACCCTGGGGGGCGTGGGGACGACCTTTCAGATAGGCAAACGTGGTCTCATCGGGGGCCACCATGCCGGCCCTGGCACCGGCCTCAATAGACATGTTGCAAATCGTCATGCGGCCATCCATCGAGAGCGACCGGATTGCGCTGCCGCGATATTCGAGGACATAGCCTTGACCGCCGCCGGTACCAATCTTGGCAATGATGGCCAAAATGATGTCTTTGGCCGTGACGCCCGGGCGCAGCTCACCCTCCACGTTGATCGCCATCGTCTTAAACGGCTTGAGCGGCAAAGTCTGGGTGGCAAGAACGTGCTCGACCTCGCTCGTGCCAATACCAAAAGCCATAGCGCCAAAGGCGCCATGCGTCGAGGTGTGGGAATCACCACACACCACTGTGATGCCAGGCATTGTCAACCCGAGCTGGGGCCCGACCACGTGAACGATGCCCTGCTCAACGTCGCCCAGCGAGTGCAGGCGAATGCCAAATTCTTTGGCGTTTGCCCGCAGAGTTTCAATCTGAATCCGACTCGTCGGTTCAGCGATCGGCTTATCGATATCGATTGTCGGGGTGTTGTGGTCTTCGGTGGCAATGGTGAGATCGGGCCTGCGCACCGGGCGTCCGGCCACGCGCAAGCCATCAAAGGCTTGCGGGCTGGTGACTTCGTGAACGAGGTGGAGATCCACATAAATGAGGTCGGGCTCGCCGTTTTCACCCTTGGCAACAAGGTGGTCAGCCCACACCTTCTCTGCCAGAGTGCGCGGGGTGCTCGTGGTCATCGTGACATCTCCTGGAAAATCTGGATAAGTGGGGCGAAAAATCTCAGACCGCACTGGTGAGTCCTAGGACAAGAAAAGCCCGCATGGACGCCGGAGGGGCTTAGCCTGTGCCAGCTCCTAGGATAACACCGAGGCGGACTAGTGAGCCTTCGTCACGGCGTCCTGGGGAGCGCTGCGCAACTTCCAGACGCTGGCCACCACAGCGATTGCCATCGCCACCACAATCACGATCAACGACTCCCAGGTACCGATATCTGGGGCCCAGGCCACGTGCTCACCGCCGTTGATGAAGGGCAACTCGTTTTCGTGCAGGGCGTGAAGCACCAGCTTCACGCCAATGAAGGTCAGGATAAACGCGATTCCCAGGTGCAAGTAGGCGAGCTTGTCGACTAAGTGCCCCAGCAGGAAGTAGAGCTGGCGCAATCCCATCAGGGCGAAGACGTTCGCGGTAAACACAATGAAGGGGCTTTCGGTAATTCCATAAATGGCAGGGATGGAATCGACCGCGAAGATCACGTCTGCTGTTCCAATGGCGATAAACACGACGAGCAAAGGTGTGAACAGCTTCTTGCCGGCAACGGTGACGCGCACCTTCATGCCATGGAATTCATCGGTCATGTCGAGGCGCTTGGTCAAGAACGTGATGAGCGCGTTTTCGCGCTCGACATCGTCCTCACGGCCGGAGAAGAACTGTTGCAGGCCGATGACAACAAGAAATGCTCCAAAGACATAGAAAATCCAGCTAAAGGTGGAGATCAACGCCGCGCCCAAAAGAATGAAGATTCCGCGGAAAACA
>CAZQIH010000161.1:0-2468 GCA_964593715.1 uncultured Microbacteriaceae bacterium | reverse complement strand
TTATTGCCCGGCGAACAACGGTTCCAATAGCCTCTGGGCTAAAGCCCATCATCACAACATCATCGGGTAGGACCGCTCGGACGGCGTCAGCAATGGCCTCGGCCGATGAGCTAATGGAAAGCCCGACCACGGCGCGGTTAATCACGTCAAGGGCGTCGTCGGGCTCAAGAAAAAAGTCTCCTGCAACCTGGACAGATGTAATGCGCTGAGCATCGACTTCTAGGTCAACAACGACAAGTTTGCCCCCGGGGACCTTGTATTCAGCGTGCACGTCTCCAGCCTAGGCGGTTGGTGCTTGGAGCCTGCTATCAAGCCAGGCGACCAAATCCTTACGGACCTCGGCGGCGTTCGTCTCATTGAAGACCTCGTGGCGCGCACCCTCATAGACAATAAGTTCGACGTCGCTGGCACCCACGGCAACATAGGCATCAGCCAGCTTCTTGGCGCTTCGTTCGCCGCCCAGGCTGTCATCCGAGCCAACCATCAACAGAAGCGGAATGTCCACGTCCATGGGCTTTGGCACGCCAATGAGCCTGGCAGCGTCAATCGGGCCAAAGAGCTTCATGGTGTTGGCGACAAAAGTGAGGGGGTCTTTCTGCCAGGCTTCGTGGACGCTAACGTCACGGCTCAACCACTCAGCACCGATTGTGCCCAAGTGCTTGTGTTTGGCGTTTAAGTCACCAGCGTTCATGTATCCGGGGACCCGGTAGGCCGTTCCGGTCATGACCATGCCGGCATAACGATGGGCGTCACCCTTGTTCAGAAGAATTTGCCCAATCAGCGATCCCCAACTGTGACCCAGAAAGAACACGGGTACTCCGGGGCGGTTCTCTGTGATGACGTCGGTGAAGTTGCGCACCGCCTGAATGGTGGCCGGCAAGCCGCCCGGGCCAAGCTTGCCAAGCTTGGCGTAGTTGCCTTCCCACTGTTCAAGTCCGGTAGCGCCGTGTCCGCGATGCTCATCGGCCCAGACTTCATAGCCGGCCTTCACCAGTGCATCAACGAGTGATTGGTAACGAAGCGCATGTTCACCAAGACCGTGGGCCAACTGAACGATGGCCTTGGCCTTTTTTGCGGATGACCAGACGTGATAGTGAATGGTGACCCCGAGGGAGTCAATAAAGATGTCGTCCGTGCGCTTAGAGGCCATGGGTTTCATCGTAGGCCAGTGCGCTACCCCGGTCTACGGGAGTGGACCCAATAGATCAGAGGCAACAGTGCGGTGAACAGCCTCGGTGTCACTCGGGTGATAAACCCCAGCGAGAACATCCCTCTGTAATCGGCTGAGTTCGTGTCCCGCGCGATACCCGCTGCCTCCAGCAACCCGCATCGCCTGATCCACCACCCTCCGCGCTGTTTCCACGCTGTTGTGCTTCACCCCGGAGAGCAAACGGAACCAGTGGGGGTGCGGGGGCTTCGCCTCCTGCACCCAACTGGCGTAGGTCTCAAGTTGAGGACCAAGTGCGTCAAGGGCAATTGCGGCGTCAGCCACTTGCCAGCGAATTGCTGGGTCTTCGGACGCCACTGCCCCATCACCCATGCTGCTGGTCTTCGCCTGTGCGCTCTGGATTGCCAGTTCCAAAGCACGGTCAGAAATTCCCGCGTAGACAGCTGAGACCAACAGCAGGAAGTTCTGGAAAATCGCCACCGTGAACGCATCATCGTTCGGGCCAACCGGGATTCGTCTTGCCACCCGGGCAGAGTCAACAACCACGCCCTCAAGCGTCGTCGTGTAGCTCTGGGTGGCTCGCATGCCGAGCGTGTCCCAATCAGGCGTGTTCGACCAGCCTGGCTGATCGCGGGTGATGAAGCCGTGGACAATCTCATCCCCGTGACGGCCGAGCAGGCTTAGTCGCGTCCACGCCGGTGACAAAGACACAAAAATCTTGGTGCCAAAGTAGGCAAAGCCGCCCTCGACTTCCTCAACGCGGGTCGTGGAATCAGTAAGAACCTCGTTGTTGCCTTTTTCGCTAACGCCAAAGGCGAATAGTTCCCCTGCAGCCCCGTCATCGAGGACCCACTGCAGTTCCTTATGGCCAGAGGCCACCATGTCTCTAGCAACACCCATCCAGGTCAAGTGCATCCCAATTCCCAGCGCTGTTGCCGGGGCATGAGCAGCAAGTAAGCGCTGGTCAGCAACCATCTGGGGCAAGGAACGGGGTGAGAGGTAACCAATCGCTCGGAGTTCCTCCAGGTCTTCGTGGAAGAACTCGTTGTTCTGGTCGTAGGTGCCAGCTCGTGACCGTATACGCGAGAGCAATCCCTCGGTCAGGACCGAGGACTCGCGAAAATTGGGCTCTGCTGGCACGACGCTAGGGTAGCGCGGTGAGTGCCTCATGCGCTGGGAAAACCAGGGCAGGATGACGCAGTGCCAGCGAGAAGTCTTGGCCAACCGCTGGCAAGAAAGGCGCTGCAATACGAGCGCGAACGCGCTCGCTGTGGCCCTCAAGCGAGAACTCCACGAGAGC
>CAZQIH010000160.1:0-2568 GCA_964593715.1 uncultured Microbacteriaceae bacterium | reverse complement strand
ATGTGTTAAGCACGCCGCCAGCGTTCGTCCTGAGCCAGGATCAAACTCTCCGTAATTAGCTTGTTAGCCGGTGTTTCCACCGACAGACTTGCTGCCGAATGCTAGGCATTCAGGCGAGTTTGTTCTGACTAAATGACTTGTCTACTGACTTGTCCAATTTAATCCAAAGGAATCTCTTTGACAGGATTGCTCCTGCCAACGAGGTTATTTGGCATTGACTTAGTGCACACTGTTGAGTTCTCAAGGATCGGGCGTCGCTGACTCCATCACCAGTCTCCCGATGAGGCGTCGGACGTCTGTCCGTCTTGCTTATCTCCAGCGCAGCTTTCTGGGCCTGGAACCAACCCGCCCCGACTGGGGGTGTTTTGGCCCGGCGCTGTGAAACGCTGGGTTCGCAAGTCTAGTGAGATAAATCCCCCACTGCAAGTGGTGAATGTTCCGACTAGGTGAAGTCCCGCTTGAGGCCGACTGAGCTGCTGCTCAACGTTGACCTTTGGGGTGACAACTTCACAACTATAGGGGTGCTTACTACTGTTGACAAATTGTTGTCATCTCGGGCGTGTCGGACCAACTACCGGGACAACGCTTCATGAAGTCGCAGAGCCTTTTGAGCGACGGATTTTCGCGAATCTCTTCCCAGTTCCTCAAGTCGCTGGGGTAACCACGCCCTCAACCCTGCGTCTGTTTTGGCCCAGTCGGCCAGGGTTTCCATGGTCTTGATCAGCACAATCCAGTCCCCAGAGGCACCCAGGTGCGCTTTCATGATGTTCGTGGCTTTGGTGCGCTGCGACGATGAGAGCATCGGGCCGAGCGTCAGAAGAATCTCCGCGATGGTCCACTGCGCCGAGGGTTGCTGGAGCGCAACCACCCAGTGGAGGACTGCGTCCAACTCATGGTGGACCCAGTCCGGCTTCGCCCACGCCACTCTCTTGAGCGCACTGGAGACTCGAAGACGAACAACCTCATCCTCGCTGGAATAAGTTGCTATGAGCTCCGGGAGGAGCGAGCGATTGGCAATGACGTCCTGCGCGACCGAGACGGTATCCCCCAAAGAGTTTGGGTGGCCTCCGCTGAGCCTTTCTTCGAAAGACTCGACGCTAGGCATAGTTCAAGGCAGCGAGGGTCTTCTTACCTCTCTTGAGGAGAACAGCGGTCGGATGCGGCGGCCTGGCAACCCCAATTTCTGCTGTTTCCTCGGTTACCGCAACGTTGTTGATGCTCACGCCGCCCTGGCTAATTGCCCGCCTGGCCTCAGAAACGCTCTGGCACAGCCCTGTCGCAACCAACGCCTCCGCAACCGTGGTCGACGGCGTCACCGATGCGCCGGGCAGCTCGGCAAGCGCCTGAGCGAACACGTCAGGATTGAGAGTCTCGAGAGAGTCTTTTCCGAACAGCGCCTCTGACGCCTCTTGGACGCTCTGAGTGATCTCTACGCCGTGAACAAGGGCTGTGACTTCGTGGGCGAGGCGCTTCTGCGCGCTGCGACGGTGAGGCTCCTGCTCGACTTCGACAGCAAGAGCCTCAATTTCGGCCCTCGTGAGGAAGGTGAAAATCTTGAGGCGGTCGATGACATCCCGGTCATCGGTATTCAGCCAGAACTGATACATCGCCCAGGGACTGGTCAGTTCGGCATCAAGCCAGATGGCGTTGCCTTCAGACTTGCCAAACTTGGTGCCATCGGCATTGGTAATTAATGGTGTGCCCAGCGCGTGAACGCTGACACCCAGGGCCTTGTGAACAAGGTCCGTGCCACTGGTGAGATTGCCCCATTGATCAGACCCGCCAGTCTGCAGCACGCACCCGTAGTTCTCATGCAGTTTGAGGAAGTCCATGCCCTGCAGGATTTGGTAGGAGAACTCGGTGTAGGAGATTCCCGCATCGGAGTTCAACCGGGCAGCAACAGCATCCTTCTTGAGCATGGTGCCCACCCGGTAGTACTTCCCCACATCACGCAAGAAGTCGATGGCTGAGAGGTCTTTGGTCCAATCCAGATTGTTCACCAAACGCGCCGCAGCACTGCCGCCAAAGTCCAAGAAGCGCGATATCTGATCCCCTAAGCGCTCCACCCACGCAGCGACGACCTCGGGTTCGTTCAGCACCCGCTCCGCCGTGGGCTTGGGATCACCAATCAGTCCAGTGGAACCACCCACCAGGGCGAGAGGTTTGTGGCCGGAGAGCTGAAGCCTGCGCATGACCAGCAGCTGCACCAGGTTGCCAAGGTGCAGGCTTGGGGCTGTGGGGTCGAAGCCGCAGTAGAAAGTAATGGGCGCGCCCGCGAGCGCCTCGGCAAGGGCCTTCTCGTCAGTGGAGACGTGAATCAACCCACGCCAGACCAACTCTTCCCACAAAGAAGGGAAAGCTTTGTCGTTGGTCTGCTCGCTCACGACACGATTATCTGGCCCGGCCACGCGCCCCAGGCTATCAGCGCCGTAACACAGGGTCATGTAGAAACGTCACCCAGAATTTTGCCCCAGAATACTTACGTACCATTTTCCCTTTACTAAGGAGTAATTCCATGTCATTGAAATCTCGTGTACGCAGCCTGAGCGCTGCCTTGGGCGTGGGAAC
>CAZQIH010000159.1:0-2575 GCA_964593715.1 uncultured Microbacteriaceae bacterium | reverse complement strand
GGCTGAAGCGTGATGTGGTCTACGCCCATGTCCGAGAGCACCGCAACAGTCTGTTCCAAGATGCTTGGCCATTGGTGAAGGTCCGACAAATCTAGATGAGCAGACAGCGCAACCTGACCGGGCGCCAACTCCCAAACGTGAAGATTGTGTACACCCCGCACACCACTGACAGCAGCCATTGCAGAAAAGATCTTCATGAGGTCTAGGTGCTCTGGAACGCGCTCCATGAGCACACCCAGTGCGGCTCGACAGACCGCCAAGGCCGAGCGAACAATCAGAATACAAATGAGCAGAGAAAGTAAAGAATCCACCCAGTAGGGCGCCCCAAACAAGATTGCAACACCAGCAATGAGTGCGGCCAGTGAGCCGAGAAGGTCGCCCCAGACATGTGAGAGCGCTGCACGTGTATTTAAGTCGTGCCGATCCCGAGACAGCACCCAGGCCACCGACAGGTTCACAAGGAGCCCAATACCTGCGACAACCAACAAGGTGGTGCTGTCGATGCTGGTTGGCGAGCGCAGCCTTGCAAATGCCTCAAGGACAATCCACCCAGTAAGACCCAGGAGCACCAGGCCGTTTACAAACGCTGCCAACGCCTCAATACGCCCATAGCCATAGGTGTGTGTTGCCGTGGCTGGACGCCTTGCGACCACCTGAGCAACCAGCGCAATCATCAATGCTGTTGCGTCCGTGGCCATATGCCCAGCGTCAGAGACCAGGGCGAGCGAGCCGGAGAGGATGCCGCCAATCAACTCCACAACTGCATAACCGCCTGTCAGCAATATGGCAATGCCCAGCGTGCGGACGCCGACGGGCCGAAGACGCTGATGGCCAAAGGTGCCGTCATAGGCACTGTGATGATGCGGCCCGCTCACACGCGCTTCTTTAAAAACGCCTGCTGAACGGATAGTCTCCGAGGCCCTGGCCGTACGTCGATCTGAGAATCTGCAGCAAGAACCCCCGGGGTGACGACAGACAAATACCAGCCGCAACATCGTCGCTCGACCATGGCCTTTGCTGCACCAGGCCAACCCACCGCTGCGTTGAACTTGTAGCAGGGCTCTCTCGGCTCGGTCACGCGGAGAACCACCTCTCCGATTGCCCACTCGTCGCCCAAATAAACGGTGTCCTCAGAGAGCCCCTCGACAGAGAGATTCTCCCCCACCGCACCTGGCGCTGAGAATCGATCTACTCGGCCACCATGCTGTTCAAGGGCCTGTGTCCAGAACGTGTAATGGTTATGTGGATAGGCGTACACCGCCTTCGAGATGCCGCCGTGGACGGTGAGATCGCACTGCTCATCCCCCTCAAGACCCAGGGGGCCTACGAAATGCAAAGAGGGGTTGGCGGCATCCGAAACAACTGCCTTCCGAATGCCAGAGAAAACGCGTTTGGGGGCCGCCTGCTCACTTGAGCGCACGAGGAGTGGCGCGACCTGGCCAATACAAACCGCCAAGAGCCGCGGGCGGGGTGTCGGAAGATGGCCCTTCACGCGCAGCGGGAGCCAGCTGGAAAACGCTTCATGATCCCGCCATTACAGCACAGCGGGATTTATTGGGCGGTACAGCCTACATGCGAGGGTGACCTACTGTGATGCGAGGGCCCCTTACGTGAGCAGCACAACGACCAGGATGATCACGCCCACCGAGAGGTTGACAAAAACCCACTTGCGAACTTGGTCTAAAGCGATTGCGGCTGCTGCCCAATCAGAGGCGGTGACGGAACGGTCGAGGCGTTTGTAGAGCGCGAACCGAATGTGCATAAAAATTGCGACCATGGCCACGCCAAGCGCAGTCATGATGGTCCAGTCCAGGGGCATCTGGAAACCAGCACCCGACTGAACTGCGCTCTTGGCCACCCGACCCAACATCCATACGCCACTGGCGAGCGTGAGCAAAGACGCAACCAAGACCACCCGAAAAAACCGACTCAAAACGTCTCGCATGAGGGTTAAACGGATTGGCGGCTCAAGTCCGGCCACAGCTGGCCTTAGAAAGAAATGAGAGAAAAACATGCCACCGACCCAGACCACGATGGCCAGAAGGTGGAGGGTTTGAAGGGCGTTATAGAGCATTACAGACCGAACACTGCATGAGAACACCTCCGAAGAACGAATCTTTCGTTGGATGCACCAGCTCTAAATAGGTTCCATGAACCTCAAAGGGGGAGCTCGTCAACTCGCCCAAGGGCGATTACGTCGGTGCCAGATCAAACACCAAGACCTCCGCATCCCGACCATGTGAAACCTGGAGTCTTGGTTCATCCGAAAGCATCAAGGCGTCACCTGCCAACATGGCGTGGCCATTGATGGTCAGTTCACCCCGAACGAGCTGCGCATAAGCCTTGCGCCCTTGAGAGAGTTGGATCTCAGCATGTTCACCAGGGTCAAACAGGCCTGCGTAGATCGTTGCGTCGGCATTCATGCTCACCAGTCCTCCCTCAGCAGGCGGCGAGGCAACCTTTAATAACCTTCCCCGCTTGTCTTGTTCATGAATGGAACGCTGCTCGTAACCCGGCGGGACGCCCATCTTGCTGGGGCGAATCCAAATCTGAAGAAAGTGAGTCTGCTTCTCCT
>CAZQIH010000158.1:0-2578 GCA_964593715.1 uncultured Microbacteriaceae bacterium | reverse complement strand
GGGTTTGTGGGCGTGCTGCTGGTCTCCATGGTCACCACCCTTCCCGAAGGCTCCGTGACTCTTGCCGCGGCCATGCGCAAGTCCTATGGCATGGCCATGGGCAACGTCTACGGCAGCTGCTTCTTCAACGTGTTCATTCTGTCCATCTCAGACCTGTTCATGCCAGCCGGCACGACCATCCTCGGAGCCATGGAACCCTCGCACTTTGTGGCGGGTGTGGGCGCACTCGGCCTGATGACCATCGGTTTCATGGCCATGAAGAGTGCAGAAACGCCATCGATGTCCGCTGCGAAGATGCTGACACCCGCTGTGCCAGTGATCTATGTGGCACTGATGTATGTCATCTACACCATGGGCTAATCAACCATCGGCAGCAGAAACAAGAAGGGCGCCTGCAGTGCAGGCGCCCTTTTTTATGGGCATGCGGGCTGGCTGGAAGCTCGCTGCGGCTCTAGAGCGCCACGGAGTATTTCACGCCCAACAGCCAGTTGCGGGGGGCGCCGGGCTCAAAGTAGCGGGCAAATGCCTGGTCGCCAATGGTGGAAGCGGCATAGAGTTTATCCGTGAGGTTGTCGATTCGAACGTAGCCGGTTAGTAGACCCGCTCCGACGGCGTGGTTTGCACTCAGACCGATGTTGATCAGGTTGTAGCGCGAAGTCTTGGCCGTGTTGTCGGACCGCACATAGGCCTCACCAACCGAGAGCAGCTCAACCGCAGACTGAATAACCGGAATGCCCTTGCGCACCACCTCGCTGCTTCGGTAGCGAAGCTCAAGCTGTGTGCGGTCGCTGGGAATGTTCGGGAGCTTTTCGCCACCGCGCACAGTCGACCCATTGGTCCCGCGCATGATTGCGGCGCCCCGGTAGGTGGCCTGTAATAACGTAAAGCTTGCGGCTGAGGACACATGCTTATTCCACCGCCACTGGCCTGCGACCTCAAGCCCCTTGCGCTCGGTGTCCACGTTCTGCCATGTGGATCCGCTCGTGCTCAAGTACTCCGGAACAATGTCGTCTGCCGTCCGTGTGACGAAAGCACTCGCCGTGATCGACCCTTTGTCAGCACGACGCCATTTCCATCCGAACTCCAGTTGCCTGGACTTCGCTGGGTCGAGGCCCGAGAACCGATTGATGGACGTACCGCTTGGGTCCGGCGTGTAGAGCACCTCATTGAGCGTCGGCGTCTCAAAGGATTGCCCCATATTCACGTACAGATTCTGCTCAGAGTCCAGGTGTCGAACGAGACCGATGACGGGGCTAACGCCGGTGTAGGTCCTGCTCCCCGAACCATCAAGCGGAGTGGTTTCGCTAAAGTAGCGGTCTTTGACCTGCAGCTTGACCTGCGTGAGTCTTACGCCTGTTGTCAGCGAGAACGCCTCGCGGACAAGCCAGTCTGCGCGGACATAGGCGCCAACATTGCTCGCCAGATTATCTTCGTTACGGGTGTCCACCGAGTCCATCACACCGCCAGTGTTGGCTCTTGCCCGCCTTTCGTCCTTCACCTGGTCGAGTTCGAGCCCGATCGCCACTCGAGCGGCTGTGCCCAATAGCTTAGTGGGTGCCTGATAATCCGCACCCAACCCATACTGCAACCGATCGATCAATATCCAAGTCCCAACAGCTGGATTGTCCAAGTCTCGCGTGGCGACATAGGCACGAGTCACGAGGATGCCATCGGCCTGAGAACCCGACTCATGGACCACGCCAGCAATGGACTGAACAAAACTCTTGCCAGTCCTTGAGGTCAAGCTTCCAGACGCCGCAGCATAAGGAGCACTGGCAAACTCTGCAGCCGTTCGACTCCCCGGATCCTCCGACTTCTTCTGGTCCAAGGCATTCAGAATAAACGTGGTCTTGGAGCCCTCGCCCTTCTTCACGAGCTTGGTGTTGATGTGGTGCCGCTCAGCTGCGCTGTACTGCCTGAAACCCTCCGAGGACAACGCCCCGTAGTCAAACACCAGCCCATAGTCGCCACGGGTCTCTGAATACTGAATAGACGACCGGTAAAGTTCATCTGAACCGGCATAGCCCGTCACCGTGAGCTCGGGTTTTTCGGATGGATCACGCGTGAACGCCTGAATAACGCCGCCGCTGGCGTTGCCATAGAGCGCTGCCAGTGGGCCACGAAGCACCTCGATGCGCGAGGTTGACGAAGCAGCAAACTGAGACGTCTGGCCCTGGCCATCGGGCAGGCTCTGGGGAAGGCCATCCACCATCAACCGAACACCGCGCACGCCAAACGGCGCGCGCGACCCAAAACCTCGAATCGAGATCTGAAGATCCTGGGCGTAGTTATTTCGATTGGCGACGTTGATCCCAGGCACAAGGCCTAGCGACTCGCTGATATTGATCTGAGGGCCAGACGCCTCGATCCGCTCACGATTCACGGAGTCAATGGACCCAGGCGCATCAAAGATGGTCTGCTCAGAGCGGCTCGCGGTCACCACCGTCTCGTCGAGCAACGTGTCCGCCTGCACATCCGCAACCGCGACGAGGAGTAGTAGTGCCAACCAAGACCAGGCTTGACTGGCGGAAGCGGTGAGATTCGAACTCACGGAAGGGTCGCCCCTTCGCCGGTTTTC
>CAZQIH010000157.1:0-2580 GCA_964593715.1 uncultured Microbacteriaceae bacterium | reverse complement strand
CCTGGAGCCAACAGGCTATTCGCCACCAGTACGGATTGTGTTTCGCGGGTTCCGGAGAGCGCGACCATGACGCCCGCAATCGAACCAACAACCAGAATGCCGCCGATCGCGGCTCGAACCCACGGAGTTCGAGCCGATAACCTCCGGCGTTGTGCGCTTGTCATGACCATCGGGCAAGTCTGAGAGATACGCCCGGCAGACAGCACCCTTTATCCACAGGGCTCGTGACCGACCACAGAAATCCAGACGATGTGGCTGATCAGGACAAGTCGCCCTGGGGTGGACGCCGAGCGCACGACGATTGCGTCCCGATTAACGCTCGTGATGGCGCCCGTGTGGTTGCCCACCGCCGTGTGAACAATCACTCGGTGGGACAACCGCTCGCTGTTGGCAATCATCGCGCGGAAGTGTGAACTCGCTGGAGGAGTGATGGCGTCGTCACCACCCACGCCAAGCATGCCGTCACTATCCAGAACAACAATGGACACGCTCGGGATGATCACCGAGACGCCTTCCGGGTTGGCTATATCCCCGGCGAAATAGTCGCTCCCTATATGGCTGATTCGAACCTCCAGCGAGATACCCGTGCTCACCACAAGCCGAAGTGGTCGTCCTTCGGCCTTTGCTTGGGCGGCCACACGAGCGACGCTCGGAGAGACGACCGAGTTAGCAAGCGTTCTGTCACTGGACACTAGTGAACGCTAAGAGTTCGAGTGGCGCGTTGGAGAAGTTATCCACATATTGCCTAGGGCTCTAGTTCGCGATTTCACAAAGTGCTTGTGTGTGAGGGCCCTCGGCGTGGAAGTCGCATCTCGGCGGTGTAGTCCATCTTGATCACATTGAGCAGAGAGGCACGAACATGTCACACACCGTTCTCACCAGCCCCGCCGAGGATCCAGCGGAGCCTGAAAAATTGACCAGCATCGATGCGCGCGAGCACTTCGACCGCCAATTCACCCCAACGTCGCTATTGCCAGACCCAGCAGCGTTTGCGATGAATCTCACGAGGCGCACGATTGAAGTGCTCCAAGGAGCACGTGACATCACTCAGATTGCCCGTTGGGTGACCGATGACGTCTATTTCTCGCTACTGGATCAAATCAACGCCCGAACCCGGAAGATGAGCCTCATTGCTCCTGGGGCCAAACCTCGGACGCTACGCAATTTCACGCTCACCACGGTGAAAATCTCTGAGCCGCGAGAGGGCATTATTGAGGCCTGCGTGATGGTCAGTGGAAGCAGGCGAAGCCGGGCCGTGGCACTGCGGCTCGAGGGTCTCGACAATCGCTGGCGCGCAAGTTCTTTTGCGCTGCTCTAGAACGAGGCTCTAGCGCTTCTTTTTGGCACGTCGTTGGGCTCGATTGAGCCCTGGCGACGCCGCACCAGGCTGTCCAGTCTTGGGTTGCGCTGGCTTCTGGGCAGGGCTTCCAGCCGCCGGCCTTGGGGCTGGAACCTCGGACCCGACAACGCCAAAAGCCGAGGGCCTAGCAGGTGGTGTCCCCACCACCTGTCCGGCCTGGTTTCTGACTTCGACATCACCGTCAGCACTCGGCGCTGAGTAACTGAGCGCCTGCTGAGGCACCACGGACTGTGCAAGACCCTTGGCAGAGACCTGCGCCGCCAAACTTCCAGCGACGGGTTGCTGAACCTGAACCTCGAGGTTATAGACAAACCCAGTCGTGTCTTCTTTGATCTGGCCCATCATGGAACCAAACATGGCGAAACCTTCGCGCTGGTATTCCACCAATGGATCACGCTGAGCCATGGCGCGAAGGCCAATGCCATCCTTCAGGTAGTCCATCTCATAGAGGTGGTCCCGCCAGCGACGGTCAATAACGCTCAGCACGACGCGTCGTTCAAGCTCGCGCATTGCAGCGGGAGACAGCTCTTTCTCACGGCGCTCGTAAGCGACCGCAGCGTCCGACTGGACTTCACGCAACAAATCCGAGCTGTCCATGTTCATGCCAAGCTCAGCAATGACCTCATCGATAGTGAGACCAATGGGATACAGGGTCTTGAGTTCGGTCCACAGCGCATCCCAGTCCCATTCGCTGGGGTTGCCCATGGACGTGTGCTCATTGATGACAGACGTCAGGGTGTCATCAACGAACTGCCTCACCTGAGCGGCAATGTCGTCACCCTCGAGGATGTGACGACGGTCGCTATAAATTGCTTGACGCTGGCGGTTGAGAACATCGTCATACTTGAGGACGTTCTTGCGAATTTCAGCGTTCCTGGCCTCAACCTGGCTTTGAGCAGATTGGATTGCGCGGCTAACGACTCGCGATTCAATGGCCAAATCTTCTTCATCGGTGCTGGAGCGAGCCATCAGGGCCTCAGCCGCACCAGCGTTGAACATCCGCATCAGGTCATCCTGAAGCGAGAGATAGAAGCGGCTTTCGCCGGGGTCGCCTTGGCGACCCGATCGTCCTCGCAGCTGGTTGTCGATGCGGCGCGATTCGTGGCGCTCGGTGCCCAGCACATAGAGTCCGCCTTGTTCGCGCACCGCCTTGGCGTCCTCTTCTACGGAGGCGACCATTGCCTGGTAGATGGCATCCCACGCTGCTTCGTACTCGTCGG
>CAZQIH010000156.1:0-2588 GCA_964593715.1 uncultured Microbacteriaceae bacterium | reverse complement strand
GGTCAAGCAATCATGGGTCTCAAGATTGGCGAAAGCTCGACCTACACAGCGCCAAACGGGGCTGAAATCGCCGTCGAGATTCTCGACGTAGAAACCTTTATCCCTTAGAAGTCCACCCGGGGTTCATACCCGTGGTCGCGAAGCGCTTGGAGCACCTGTTCAGCGTGCTCAGGGCCCCTGGTTTCGATGTGAAGCTCGAGTTCCACCTGGCTGATCTGTAAGCCGGTGCCGTGACGGGTGTGAAGAACCTCGACGACGTTGGCGTTCTGATCCGCGACAATCTTCGAGGTCTCTGCCAGCTGGCCTGGGCGGTCAGGAAGGGGGATGCGCATTTTCATGTAACGACCAGCGCCAGCCATGCCACGGCTAATCACTCGCTCCATGATCATGGGGTCGATGTTGCCACCGCTCAAGATGACGACGGTGGGACCAGTGGCCTTGATTTTGCCGGCAAGGATTGCCGCAACACCCACCGCGCCTGCCGGTTCAACGACCATCTTGGCGCGCTCGAGCAGGACCAAGATCGCGCGCGCGGTGTCGTCATCACTAACCGTGACAACCTCGTCAACCATCTCTTCGATGATGTCGAAGTTCAGGGTTCCAGGCTTTTGAACGGCGATACCGTCACAAATAGTTGAGCCGACGGTCACCTCAACGGGGTGACCAGCTTTCAGTGATGGTGGGTAGGCGGCAGCGTTCTCTGCCTGAACCCCAATCACTCGAATCTTCTTGCCCTCTCCCGCAGCCTTTTGCTTGATGGCGCTGGAGACACCAGCCATCAGGCCACCGCCACCGATTGGCACAATCACCGTGGTCACATCGGGAACCTGGGCGAGGATTTCCAGGCCCACTGTTCCCTGGCCGGCAATCACATCGGGGTGATCAAACGGGGGAATACGAATCGCGCCAGTGGACTCCGCAAACTCTTGGGCTTTCTTGAGTGGCTCAATGATGTTGTGGCCAGAAAGAACAACTTCGGCACCGTATGCCCTCGTCGCTTGCAGTTTTGGCAAAGCCACGCCGACCGGGGTGAAGATGGTGGCTTTGATGCCCAGTTCCCGGGCAGCAAAGGCCACGCCCTGCGCGTGGTTGCCGGCGCTGGCCGCAACAACACCTTTGGCGCGCTCCTCTGGAGTAAGTTTGGACATCCGGTTATATGCGCCACGGATTTTGTATGAGCCGGTGCGCTGCAGGTTCTCACACTTCATCGAGACCCGCTGGCCCAGCACCTCACTCAAGTAACGCGAGAGCTCAACCGGGGTTTCCTGAGCAACCCCGGAGAGGGTCGCCTGGGCGCTGTAGAAATCTTCAAGCGTGGGGCCAACGACCCCTTGTGTCTTCGCCGGACTCACGGCGCCACCACCTTGGGGACATCCTTCGCGACCGGGTCATCGCGCCATTGCCCCGAGGCAATGTAGCGGATCACGACGTTGGCAAAGGCCGTGAGCGGTACAGCAAACAACACCCCGGGGATACCCGCAATGTACCCTCCGGCCGCCACCACAACGACGACCCCTAAGGGATGAATCTTGACCGCTGCTCCCATAATCAGGGGCTGAACGATCTGGCCCTCAATTTGCTGGACAACAATCACGATGATCAACATGATGAGACCGACCGCTGGGCCTTCAAAAACCAGGGCAACCAAGACGGCAAAGGCGCCGGTGACTGTCGCGCCGATGAACGGCACGAAGCTACCCAGGAAGACAGCTACTGCAATGGGGAGAACCAGGGGAAGACCTAGGAAGAACGCGCCGGCACCAATGCCAACCGCGTTGATCAGGGCAACCAAGACCTGTACCCGGACAAAGCTCAGAAGGGTTCCCCAACCGGCTTGACCTGAGCCATAGACCGCAGGTCTCGCACTCTTCGGGAACAGTCCCACAAGCCACGCCCAAATACGGTCTCCATCGTGGATGAAGAACACCAGGCCAAAGATTGCGATGCCGAGCCCTACGAGCCACGAGCCAATGGAGGAACTAAACGACAGAGCGCCGTTGAGAATCCAGCTGGAATTGAGCTCGAGCTCACCAGTGACCTGGTTGAACCAGGTGCGGAGGTCCGCTTCGGAAAGCTGGAGAGGTGACTCGAGCAGATAGACCACAAGATCGTCATACGCCACACGCGTCCGGTCCAAAACCTTGGCCCAGCCGCGCATCACTTCGTTGATCACGAGCCACATGAGTGTGGTGATGAAGCCCAGAAACAGCACCACAGTCGTGAATGTCGACAGCCAGCGTGGAAACTTCCATCGCAGAAGCAGCAGATTGAGGGGCGCTGCCAAAGCTGACAACAGCACTGCCACCATCAAGGGGACCACCAGGAAACTCAGTTGAGCCAAAATGAAAAGCACCAACGCCAGGGCCCCAAGGATAAGAATCAATCGCCAGGACCACTCCGTGGCCAGCTGGAGATTCACTGGCACTAAAGGACTCTTCTGGTCCTTAGCGGGCGTCTTTCTGGGCGTGAGCATGCCCATAGTCTAAGTCGTTTAGGGAGAGCTCAAACTAAAAGCGGGCTTTGTTCTCCAGCAGCCTCTTCACGCGGTCGGCGATCGGGGGGTGAGTCTGGAACATGCGGTCGATGAC
>CAZQIH010000155.1:0-2592 GCA_964593715.1 uncultured Microbacteriaceae bacterium | reverse complement strand
GCCAGGGAGCGAGAGAGCCAAGTATCTCTTCCGCATCGCTCGAATCGTCCAGGAGCGCTCGCGTGAGCTGGCTGTTGCTGAGACGCTTGATAACGGCAAGCCCATCCGTGAAACCAGGGATGTCGATATTCCGTTGGTGGCGGCCTGGTTCTTCTACTACGCCGGCTGGGCCGACAAATTGGAATACGCCGGTCTTGGGCCAGCGCCTCGTGCGCTCGGTGTTGCCGGGCAAATCATCCCCTGGAACTTCCCGCTGCTCATGTTGGCCTGGAAGATTGCCCCGGCGCTTGCCGCTGGCAACACTGTCGTGTTGAAGCCTGCTGAAACAACGCCGCTCACCGCGCTGCTCTTTGCAGAAATCTGCCAGCAGGCAGACTTGCCACCGGGGGTCGTGAACATTGTGACTGGTGCTGGTGCAACTGGCGCAGCCCTCGTGGCACACCCCGATGTCAACAAGATCGCTTTCACGGGCTCGACCGCGGTGGGTCGGGGTATCGCCCAGACCCTCGCGGGGACCCCCACCAGGGTCACCCTCGAGCTTGGTGGCAAGGGAGCGAACATCGTCTTCGATGATGCCGCGATTGACCAAGCCATTGAGGGAATTGTGAGCGGGATTTTCTTCAACCAGGGTCACGTGTGTTGCGCGGGGTCACGGTTGCTGGTTCAAGAAAACATCCATGACGATGTCGTCGCGAGACTGCAAAAGCGCCTGACCACCCTGCGCCTCGGTGACCCACTGGATAAGAACACTGATATTGGCGCGGTCAACTCAAAAGCCCAACTTCAGCGCATTACTGAGCTTGCCAACAGCGGCGATATCGAAGGCGCCGAGCGCTGGAGCGCACCGTGCGAACTTCCAGCCAAGGGCTTCTGGTTCCCGCCAACCCTGTTCACTGGTGTTCAGACCAGCCACCGGATTGCTCGGGAGGAAATCTTCGGACCGGTGCTCTCCATCTTGACCTTCAGAACCCCCGATGAAGCCGTTGCGAAGGCCAACAACACCCCCTATGGGTTGAGTGCTGGAATCTGGACGGAGAAGGCATCGCGGATGCTGGCCATTGCTGACAAGCTGCGCGCTGGCGTTATCTGGGCCAACACGTTTAACAAGTTCGACCCAGCCAGCCCTTTCGGCGGGTACAAAGAATCCGGTTACGGCCGAGAGGGCGGCAAGCACGGTCTCGCCGCCTATCTGGAATCTAGTAGCCCCAAGGGAGGCCTGAAATGAGCGCGCGTATCGCGGTTGCGAAAACCTACAAACTCTTCATCGGCGGAAAGTTCCCCCGCAGTGAAAGCGGCTACACCTACGAGGCGCTCGATCACAAAGGACGCTTTGTAGCCAATGTCGCCAAGGCCAGTCGCAAAGACGCCAGGGACGCGGTTGTTGCTGCCAGGGCAGCCCAACCCGGCTTCGCCGGAGCAACCGCGTATAACCGGGGACAGGTTCTCTATCGAATCGCTGAAATGCTCGAGGGGCGCCGCGAACAGTTTGTTGCAGAGATTCGAGCTGCCGAGGGTGTCTCTGGCTCTCAAGCCAGCGCCCAGGTAGATCGCGCGATTGACATCTGGGTTTGGTACGCGGGCTTTGCCGATAAGTACGCCCAGGTGGCTGGTAACGGTAACCCCGTGGCCGGTCCGTATTTCAATCTCTCGGTCCCAGAGCCGACCGGTGTGGTGGTGGCCTTGGCGCCCCAGGGCGACAAAGGCCAGAGTTTGCTGGGTCTTGCCTCGGTTGTTGCACCGATTCTGGTTAGCGGAAACGCTGTGGTGGTCATGCCCCACTACCAGCAGCCCCTCCCGGCTCTGTCTCTGGCCGAAGTTTTGGCAACGAGCGATGTCCCGGGTGGTGTCGTCAACATCATCAGCGGCAACCCCGCTGAAGTGATGCCCTGGCTTGCCTCTCACGCCGATGTGAACGCTTTTGACTTTGCCGGCGGGGCTGCGTTCGACTGGGTGTCCTGGCAGCGCGACGCTGCGGGCGTGCTGGCTCGTGTGGTTCCCCCGTGCGAGGGAATCCCCGAGCGCAGCCTTGAAAGGATTACCGCGTTCACGGAAATCAAAACCATCTGGCACACGAAGGCCCTCGGCTAGGTGATCTCCGGCATCCTGCTCGTCGATAAACCCCTGGGAGTGAGCTCCCATGGGGTGGTATCGATGGCCAGGAAAGCACTTGGCACCAAGAAGGTGGGTCACGCGGGAACGCTTGATCCTCAGGCCTCTGGCCTGTTGGTGTTGGGGGTTGGGGCTGGAACCAGGCTTCTCACCTACATGGTGGGTCTTGATAAGACCTATCTAGCAACCCTGCGCCTTGGCTATGCGACGACCACCGATGACGCTGAAGGTGAGCGCATCGATTTTCCAGAGGGCGACCTGGCGAGTGTCACCCTCGAAGTCCTAGATGACGTCCTTGGCCGGTTTCGGGGACCGATCTCCCAGGTGCCAAGCACGTTCTCTGCCATCAAGGTGGAGGGCAAGAGGGCATACGACCTCGCGCGCTCCGGTGCTGAGGTTGAACTAAAAGCGAGACCTGTGACCGTGTATCGACTGGAGCGCGGAGAACCGGAAGTTCATGCGGGACACATCGATCTGGAGCTC
>CAZQIH010000154.1:1530-2616 GCA_964593715.1 uncultured Microbacteriaceae bacterium | reverse complement strand
AACTACTGGCAAAGGCATATACCGAGTAGGCAAGCCCTCGTTTTTCTCGTATTTCTTGAAAAAGTCGCGATGACATTCCACCGCCCAGGCACGAGGTCAACACCGACATTGCGTGGCGACGCTGATCGGTGGCTCGAAGCCCCGGCACAGCAAGGGCCACAACGGCCTGCTCCAACGGCCTCGTAATGACCCGGGAGCGGGGCGTCTGGGGAACCACAGCACCCTCTACCGGGCGCCTGGCAGCGGGCACAGAGGCTTCTCCAAGGTTCCAGCCCGATCGCTCCAGAGCAGACAACACGCGGGCCACAATGTCCGCGTGCCCAAGGGCGCCAGCAGCGGTCACCACCAGCTCGTGGGGGCGGTAGT
The DNA here is from genome assembly GCA_964593715.1 of uncultured Microbacteriaceae bacterium. GTDB lineage: Bacteria > Actinomycetota > Actinomycetes > Actinomycetales > Microbacteriaceae > Pontimonas. The sequence goes on along the minus strand of CAZQIH010000154.1, from coordinate 2,250 downwards.
ACGTCTCGTAATGCGCCACCACCGAGCCTCGCTCGGAGGCTTTGATGGTCTCGGGGTTGCCGCCAATTGGTCGGCCCAGCGCGTGATCGCCGAGTACCAGCTCGGCGATGCCCTCGTGGGCAACGTCACTGGGGTCATCATCCGCCATAGCAAGCTCTTCCAAAATGACCTGGCGCTCAACTTCAAATTCGTGGGGGTCAATCACGGAATCGGCGATCATGTCAGCGAGGACGTCGATGGCCATGTTCACATCGGAGTCTTGGACCTTCGCGTAATAGCAGGTGTGCTCTTTGGCAGTGAGCGCATTGTGCTCGCCACCCACCGAATCAAAGGCAATCGCAATATCGAGTGCGCTTCTGGTGGAGGTGCCTTTGAAGAGCAAATGCTCAAGAAAGTGTGTGGAGCCATATGCGACATCATCTTCATCGCGAGACCCCACCGCAATCCAGAACCCCAAGGACGTGCTGTGAGCGCCTGGCACTTCCTCTGTGAGGATACGAAGGCCACTGGGGTGAATCGTGCGGGAGACCCTCGCTCCACCGCTGGAGAGGAAAGACAACTCGGGTGTCTGGAGATCAAACTCAACTGCAGGACTCATAGGTCCTCCACCCTAGCGCTTCGCCCAGAGCTCTCCCTGGGCCGTTAAGCGCTGTGGCCCGGCGCGGGCGAGCCGGGGCCCCGACAAACAACCCAGAAGGACTAGGGCGTCTTGGCGGGGGG
>CAZQIH010000154.1:0-1520 GCA_964593715.1 uncultured Microbacteriaceae bacterium | reverse complement strand
TTGGCTGCGTTAACCGCAACCATACCGAAGCCAACCTTGTTGAGCACGTCAGCAATGACGTACACAATCGCGGCGATGGCAACGGCTGCAGTGACATCAGCACCGTTGAGCTTCATGAACTGCTCGATGGACGTACCAATGGGGTAGATCGCCCAACCGAACATCACGAAACGACGCATGATCTTGACCGCGTTAGCAGCGTATGCAGGCATGCCGTCAAGCTTGACCTGGAACACTGCGTACACGATGTAGAGCCATGCGAGGCTCGAGATGATGAAGTAGACCCACGTCTCGAGAGCGCCGACGGGGCTGATCTCACCGAGGTAACCGGTGACGATCATGATGATGTCAGCGACTACGATTCGGGTCACAAAGCCCTTGGTTGCGGCGCCAGCGATGGCGACGATGAGGCCGAACTCCACCAAGAGCAGCGGAGTGGTGAGCAGCCAGTCAATGTAACGGATTTCCACAGTGGCGCCAATGGCGTCTGCGGAGGCCGGGGTCTGGTCGAAGAATCCGACGAACCCGGTCATGATCCAGTACATGATTGCTGCAATGAAGGTGATGATTCCTGCATAGGTTGCGGCAATACGGTGCTCGGGCTTGAGGTCGCCTCTCTCCAAAACGAAGTAGACAGTACCCGCCGCCATAGCGACGAAGCCGAGCATGAAGAATGCCTGTGTAATAACAAGCAGATCCATGGTTCTCCCTTGAATGTTTCTACTATCCGCCCGCCGCCGCGACGGACCCGTCGGTGGGTGGTCGGGGAGTGTTCCCCTAACTTCGCGCAGGCCAAAACCTGCACTTAGCAACGCTTACGCTACTCCCGGGTTTCTGGATTTGCTACACAAACACTCAATCTTTGGTGGAATTTTCTTCACACCCCAGCCGGGCTAAAAACCAGCCACAATGACCTGCCTTGGGGTTTAAAGTTCGGTAAATCGACAATAATGCAACTTTAACGGGGGCCATTATCCGGCGAGAAATCTTAAGGGGTTTAATTTTTGGGCGCGCCATTAGTCTAGAAACACGTGTGGCCGGCACCCAAAGGCGCCGGCCACACGGATCAGACTGTTTAGTCTTCGGAGTCATCCTCGCTGGCATCGGCAGCGCATTCAGCGCCATCGGCCAGAACAGGTGAGATCGAGAGCTTGCCGCGGTCATCAATCTTCGTGATCTCCACAAGGATTTTCTGGCCAACAGACAACACGGTCTCTACGTCGTCGACTCGCTTGCCACCGGCAAGCTTGCGGACCTCAGAGATGTGAAGCAAGCCATCCTTGCCAGGAACCAGCGACACGAACGCGCCGAAGGTTGCCAGCTTGACGACAGTACCGAGGTACTGCTCCCCCACCTCAGGGTTGACGGGGTTGGCAATCGCGTTGACGCGAGCACGAGCCGCTTCAGCGCTGTCGCCATCCACGGCACCGATGTAGACGGTGCCGTCGTCATCGATGGAGATGTCTGCGCCGGTCTCGTCCTGAATGGCGTTGATGGTCTTGCCCTTCGGGCCGATCAAC
>CAZQIH010000153.1:1787-2709 GCA_964593715.1 uncultured Microbacteriaceae bacterium | reverse complement strand
TAAGGAGAAGCCCTTGGTGGCTTGCTCTTCCATCCGGTCATAATTGAGGGTCATCGAGGCAATCATGCCGGCCATGGCTGGCATGACCAGCAAGAGAGTGTCGACAGAGTCGAACACTGGCTCCTTGTCCTCCTGCAGGTCGCGGTTATAGGCCAGTGGCAAGGCCTTCAGCGTGGCCAGCAAGCCGGTCAGGTTGCCAATGAGGCGTCCGGTTTTTCCTCGAGTGAGTTCTGCGATGTCCGGGTTCTTCTTCTGAGGCATCATCGAGGATCCCGTCGCATAAGCATCGTGGAGCGACAGGTAGCCAAACTCCGCAGAGGTGAGAATCACGATCTCCTCGGCAAGGCGAGAAAGATCAATACCTATCTGAGTGGTGATGTAGAGAAACTCAGCAACCGAGTCCCTCGACGAGGTCCCATCGAGCGAGTTGTCCATGACGCCCTGGAATCCGAGTTCCCGAGCAATGCCCTCGGCGTCTAAGCCAAGACCGCCCCCGGCCAACGCACCGCCGCCGTAGGGAGAAACGTTGTTGCGCTTGGCCCAATCATCGATGCGCGAAATATCTCGCACCAAAGGCCAGGCATGAGCCAGAAGGTAGTGAGCCACCAACACAGGCTGAGCGTGCTGGAAGTGGGTGCGCCCTGGCATCACCCGCTCCCCCGCTTCCTCAGAGCGGGAGATCAGGATTCTCACCAGCTCAATGAGGATGTGGCGTATGGCCCGCGCTGTGTCGCGCATGTAGAGACGAATGAAAGTGGCAATCTGGTCATTTCTACTGCGACCAGCACGCAAACTTCCACCAATCTCGGAGCCAACCGCCTCGATGAGAATGCGCTCAAGCCAGCCATGCACATCCTCATCGTGCTCCCCCGGTGCGATGGTGCCAGCGGCAAAGTCTTTACCAATCTTGGCCAACGCTGAT
>CAZQIH010000153.1:1281-1777 GCA_964593715.1 uncultured Microbacteriaceae bacterium | reverse complement strand
AGCCGGCCATTGATGACGTCGATGCCGACAAACAACAGACCGCGCTCCTTCAGGGCCTTGGCGTGAGCCTTCGTGGCATCCAAGTCATAGGGCACCAGGCGCCAGTCGAAATGGGTGGACTTGCTCAGGCGCTGCATCTCGAAGCTTGGGCCCGAGCCAAACCGGCCGCCCCATAGGGCACCCTCGTGCGTTTGGCCGGACATGACAGTTATCCCTCGTTCTTTGCGTGCCGCTTTGCGGAGATTTTGCTTGGCAGAGACCACAGTTCGATGAAGCCCTTCGCGTGAGACTGATCGAAGGTGTCACCGGTGTCGTAGGTGGCAAGGTCAAAGTCATAGAGGCTCTGATCCGACATTCGGCCTGTGACCATGGCAACACCGGACTGCAGCTTCAGGCGAATGTCGCCCGAGACGTGACGCTGGGTGTGCGCGATGAACGCATCAAGGCTGCGCTTGAGGTCGGAGAACCACAGGCCGTCATAGACTAGGTTCGCCCA
>CAZQIH010000153.1:0-1271 GCA_964593715.1 uncultured Microbacteriaceae bacterium | reverse complement strand
AACGCCCCAAATCGCGCTCCAGGACTAGGTTCTCGAGTTCTTCGTGGGCTGTGATCAAAGCGATACCAGCGGGTGCTTCGTAAACCTCGCGGCTCTTGATACCCACCAGGCGGTCCTCGATGATGTCGATACGGCCAACACCGTGGCGACCAGCCAGGGTATTCATGATCTCGATGGCCTGCAAGGGGCTGACAGCCTTGCCATCAATCGCAACGGGAATACCCTCCGCGAACCGGATGACGACATCTTCTGCCGGAAGGCCCTTGGCGGGGTCATCGGTGTACTCCCAGACCCCGTCGCCTGGAGCATTCCACGGGTCTTCGAGCAATCCGGTCTCCACCGCGCGACCCCAAACGTTCTTATCAACGGAATACGGGTTCTTCTTGCTCTGCTTGATGGGAAGTCCGTGTTCTTCTGCATAGGCGATTGCTTTGTCCCTGGTCAGGGCCAGGTCTCGAATCGGGGCGATGCTCGTGAGCTCTGGCGCCAGCGCAGCAACAGCCGCTTCGAAGCGAACCTGGTCGTTTCCTTTGCCGGTGCAGCCGTGCGCCACGCTGTCCGCGCGGAGTTCGCGCGCAACCCGGGCGAGGTGCTTCGAGATGAGGGGTCTGGAGAGAGCCGACACCAAGGGGTAGCGCTTTTGGTAGAGCGCGTTGGCCCGAAGTGCTGGCATCACAAAGTCGGTAGCGAACTCGTCTTTCGCGTCGACAACAATCGCCTCGACAGCACCACAATCGAGCGCCCTCTGGCGGATGTCCTCCATGTCCTCGCCACCCTGGCCCACATCAACGGCAAGCGCGACAACCTCCTTGCCGGTCGCGTCCTTCAACCAGCCGATACCGACGGATGTGTCGAGACCACCGGAATACGCTAAAACGACTCGTTCGGACACTGAAGTCACTACTTTCTCTCAAATGTGCACACCAACACGGGGTGAAACTTAAGTCTACCGGCCAGCCTGTCGTCGCTCTGCGCGCTCCAAGAGCCACACCATCAACGCTTTTTGGGCATGAAGCCTGTTCTCTGATTCGTCCCAAATCACGCTCTGTGGGCCATCGATGACCTCCGCTGCCACTTCATAACCACGGTCTGCTGGCAAACAGTGCAGGAAGATCGCGTCGCTGGCCGCCTTTGCCATCAATGCGTTGTCTACCTGGTATCCGGCGAAGGTGGCAAGGCGCTGGGCCTTCTCATCCTCTTTACCCATGGACACCCACGTGTCGGTGACGACAACGTCCACTCCGGCAACAGCGGCCTCGGGGTCATCTAAA
>CAZQIH010000152.1:0-2711 GCA_964593715.1 uncultured Microbacteriaceae bacterium | reverse complement strand
ACAGAGAATCTGAGGACACCACCGTGGGAACACTGAACTCCATTAGCCCCTTCACGGGAGAAGCGCAGTTTGAGCCAATCGCTGAATCGACAGCTGATGAAGTGAACACGGTGGTGGCGCGTTCGGCTGCGGCCAGTAAGGCATGGGCCAGGCTGGCGCCCGCCGAACGCGCACGCGCACTTCGGGCAATTGCGGATGCTCTCGATGCCAATCCCGCCTCGCTTGCTGAACTGGCACACCAAGAGACCGCTCTTGGAGCAGATCGTCTGGTGGGAGAAATTGCCCGCACCACCTTCCAGCTTCGCCTGTTTGCGCAGGAGCTCGAGAGCGGCCGTCTGCTGGCAACCGAAGTCGACGAGGCCTTAGCTGGCTTGCCGCCTGTTGGCCACCCGCGCTTGGTGCGTAAGTATGTGGCACTGGGGCCAGTCGCGGTCTTTGGCGCCGGTAACTTCCCCTTCGCCTTCGGGCAGTTAGGCGGCGACACCGCTAGCGCGCTCGCGGCCGGGTGCACGGTCATCGTCAAAGATCATCCTGGTCACCCCAAGCTTGCCCAGACGCTCACTGAGTTGGCGCAGTCTGCTCTGACCGGCGCTGGCTTCACTGCTGACGTTGTGCAGAGTGTCCGCGGTATGGCCGCGGGGAGCGCCCTCGTGGCGCACCCCGCCGTTCAGGCGGGCGCGTTCACCGGTTCGCAGAGAGCCGGCCGGGCACTCTTCGATATTGCGACCTCGCGTCCCGCACCCATTCCCTTCTATGGGGAGCTCGGGAGCATGAACCCGGTATTTATCACCCAGGCTGCTCTTGCCTCCCGGCGCGACGAGCTCGCCACCGAATTGGCAGGGTCTCTCACGATGGGTCGTGGGCAACTGTGCACCAAGCCCTCCGTCATCTTCGTTCCCGACGACGAAGCGTTCGTGGACAGCCTGGTCCAGGCGCTCTCGGCAGTTGCGCCTGGTCAGTTGCTGAGCCCCCTGTCGCTGGAGCGCTATGTAAGCGGCGTATCCGGCGTTGCCGGCGTGAGCGGCGTGACCGAACTCATCCCCACCTCCGCCGGAGCTGATTTGTCGGTAGCCCCCGGATTACTCTCGACGACGCTTGAGAACTTCCTCCAGCGCTCTGACGAGCTGCTGGAGGAATGCTTTGGCCCGGTTGGCCTTCTTGTGCTCTGCCAGTCGGACGCAGATTTTGAGGTGGCACTGGGTCACCTCGAGGGTGCGCTTGTTGCAACGGTGCAGGCCGTTCCCGGTGAGGACACGGCACTTACACAGAAGTTGGTCGAGGAGCTGTCCTTCATCGCGGGTCGGGTTGTCGTCAACGGATGGCCCACTGGCCTCGCAGTGACCCCGTGGCAACACCACGGCGGGCCCTATCCCGCCTCAACTTCGGTTCTTCACACCTCAGTGGGCTCGCAAGCGATGATGCGCTTTGTTCGGCCCGTGGTCATCCAAAACGTGTCGGATGACCAATGGCCAGGCGTGCTCTAAGAGTTCCTAGTGCATGATCGGGTCAACGCACGTTGACCTGATTGTTCCGAGCCCCTCGATAGTGGTCTCGACGCTCTGTCCCACGCTTAGGTACTGGGGTGGCTTCATGCCCATGGCAACACCGGCAGGGGTTCCTGTGTTGATGATGTCTCCGGGGAAGAGCTCCATGCAGTTGCTGAGGTAGCGCACGATTTCAAGAACCGGGAAAATCATGTCTCCGGTGTCCGAGTTCTGTCGAAGCTGGCCATCGACGCTGCAGGTCATGGTTTTGTTTTGTGGGTTGAACGATGCATCAGTTTCGATCCAGGGCCCACACGGGTTGAAGGTGGGGAAGGCCTTGCCTTTATCCCACTGGCCACCGCGCTCAATCTGCCAGTGACGCTCGGAGACGTCCTGACAAACGGTGTAGCCGAGGATCGCGGCTTGCGCTTCCTCGTGGCTCGAGGCATAGCGCAAACGCTTACCAATCACGATTCCAAGTTCTACTTCGTAGTCAGTTGCGGTCGAGCCTGGAGGGATTTCGATGTCGTCATAGGGGCCAACGACGCAGTCGGGGGCCTTCATGAAGACGACAGGTTCCGTGGGGATGGCAGCACCTGTCTCCTCAGCGTGCTTGCGGTAGTTGAGGCCAATGCAGATGATCTTGGTGGGCCTGGCCACAGGCGCACCGATTCTGGTGGTGGACAGGTCCACGGCAGGCAGCGAATCGAGGTTTGCCATGCGCACGGACTCGAAAGCCCCGGCTTCTAGGCTGTCCCTGGACCAATCATCAACGAGGGAGTCCACATAGACCGCGGAGTCAGGGCTCAAGAAGACAACAGGCTTTTCTTTTCCAACTGCTCCAACGCGGCCAATTCTCATCACAGCTCTTTCTCGGTACGGTCTTTAGAGGGAAACACAGGCGTTCTTCAAAATCCTATAGGATTTTGAGAAATCGTAGAAGGGTCGGTCCGTGTCCGAACATAGCCGTAAAGCCGATCCGAACCGACGCAGCCAGGAATGGTTTGGTGGCACAGGCCGAAACGGGTTCATTCACCGCTCCTGGATGCGAAACCAGGGCTTCGCCCCGGATGTTTTCGATGGCCGCCCCGTCATCGGTATAGCGACAACATGGTCTGAGCTCACCCCCTGCAACGCCCACCTTCGAGGTGTCGCAGACGCCGTTAAGCGCGGAGTCTGGGAATCTGGCGGTTTCCCTCTCGAGTTCCCGGTGATGAGCCTGGGGGA
>CAZQIH010000151.1:0-2751 GCA_964593715.1 uncultured Microbacteriaceae bacterium | reverse complement strand
AAACCGCAACCTGTCGACCGAGGATTGTTCCTACTCCAGTGACAACCGAATCGCCGTAGGGTCTCTTGTCGCCCATCCCAAACGCTTGGCTGCGGTGGCGAACAAATTCATCGAGTTCAACAAAGGAGCCCTTGTCGAGCAACAAGTTAATGCGCTCCCTGGCGGTGAGCTTGCCCTTCGCGTGCTGCTTTTCTTGCGCGGTCGCTTCGCTCTCGGTGACTGCCTCATGCAGCCGGGCCTTGTAATCGGAAATGCGGCCCGCGGTAGTCGATTGCCCCTCGGCTGGGATGTCCTTGTTCACGACAATAACCCTAGCTGTTGGGGGCTTTCCCGCTCAGCCGCGAAAGAAGGAGTTTCGAATTCTCGCCCACTCCAGGCGCAGTAAGTGGGCGCGATGGCGCCAGGGGTTCTTGACGAATAAGAGGGCCGCTTTGAGTGACAAGGGCGCCGTGTCTGGGTTCCACGTGGCCCAGTCTTTCCAGGAGAAACGCAACGGCTTCTCTTGGACCATCCAATAGGCCACAAAGCGCTCGGCCGGAGAGGTGTCGACCTGCCACGGCGTCATGACCTCCGTGGTGATGTCATGGGGTGAGAGCACCTGGCGGACATCAGCGATGAGGTCCCATTGCGCTGCCTGGTTGATCCAGACAGGCTTACCGAGCAAGTTGGCTTCCAGAGCAATCGTGGATCGCTCGGCCACTACGTAGTCGGCGCTCTGTATTAGCGCGTATGAGTTGATGGGCGAGTTGTGCCAGTGAACGGTGAGGCCAGGATGCCTATTAGCCAGTTCCTTGACGCTCCTCACCGTTTCCAAGAAATAGGACCGGCTCTTGCCAGTCAGGTTCGGATGCAGGCGCATTTCGAGCGCTACGCCTTGGTTCTCGAAATGCGACATCATCAGATCGAATGCTTCGAATTGGCTTGACCACGAATCGATGTTCCACATTGGACCAAAAGCCATAAATTCATCAGCCGATGACGAGAAAAACACCGCCTTCTTAGGAGCCTTGTACTTCTCTGATGTTTTTTTGGGTTCGGAGGGCGCATCCCAACCGGCCGAGAACGAGTTGGTGTTTGAGCCTGGAGACATTCGTTCTTGTTGCCAGGATGCGGCGAGTGCACGAATCTTTCGTGTACTCAGGTGTTTGGTAACCTCTGCTACCTCGGCTTGCGATGCAAGACGATCGTGGGGTTGTGTCGTGCCCCGGTAGTAGTGGTTGGCCTGAGCTCGACCCATCTCATAAAACTCCACGGATGCTCGCGCGTGTTCCGCTGCCTTCCTTGCCGCCTTCTGGCGCGAGGTGCGCCCGTTGGGAACCAACACGAGGTCTGGAGCTTCGCTCGCAAACACGTTTGCGAGCGAAGCGTAGGCTTCCTCGGTCTGCCTGGTGAGAGCAGATCGCAGCCAACGAACATAGGAGGTTGGTGGCTCGAGTGTTTCTCTGCGGAAATAGGTCAACAACTCTGACTCGATGGCAATCGAGATGTCATCCCGAGCTTCGGTCGGGATTGTGCGTTGTGCCGACTGACGATCTGTGGTGAGAAGCCGATGCTCTGCTCCCGCCTTACTGAGAGCGGCCGCGAAAGCCCCCGGAAAAACTTTGTGACCACACACCCTCACCAGCCAATTGGGTGGGAACTCCTGATTGATAGTGGTGAAGTTGCTGATGTCAGCAACGATGACTCGATGTCCCTCCTCGACTAAGTCCGCGACGACTGAGGCCGCGACACTTCTGCTCTGCCGCGTTGCTCCGGTGTAGTGGACGACAATCGCCGTGGACATTACGCACTCCGCATTTTGATGACAGCCACAATGGGGTCGCCGAGGGGGCCTAGCACCGCAAGCGCTCGCATGACCCAGCCTGCGAGAGCGCCCTTTCCTGTGTGCAGCCGCCCGCTGAAGAGGGCTTCACGTTTTGCGCGGGCAACTCGTGACGACAGCGACGATGGCGTTGTTGCTGCCTCCATCGAATCTTCTGCCAGGAACCAGGACTCCCACGTGGAATTAATGGAACGCCAGGCCCGGCGGTGACGCCGGGCCAGGTGCCACGGCTTGATGGGTCCCGAGTAGTGAATGATGCGCACATCAGAGGTGGTTGAAAAATTCTTGTGCCAGCTCGAGAGGAAGTTGTATCCGACCGGGACGTAATCCACGGAGTCTAAATACAGAGTGTTGAAGAGGTACTGCTCTGAGCTAAAGCGTTTTTCTGGAAGGTTAGCGAGCTCCGGTAACCACTCTATTCTTGGGTGTCGGGTCCAACCCAAAATGCCGGCGTTGAACCCATCAAAGCGTGTTTGTGGGCCGGCAATTTTGTCGGCCACAATCATACGAATCCCCTTGGGGGCAGTGTGCATGGCATCAAACATGCCATCCCAGCCGGGCAACGCGACCGTGTCAAGGTCCACCCACAGGTGTGCTCCGTTGTACTGATCGGAGAGAACAAATTTGGAGAACGTTGTAATGGTCAGATGCCGACGTTCCGTGAAAAGCTCATGGGCTGTGAGCTCACGAATCTCGTAGTCAGCACCTAACCACTCGAGGTAGTCCCGCACCAGAGTGATATTCGATTTGCTCAACTTCCCACTAAAGAACCCCACCAGAAGAGAGACCGGGCGTTGTGCTGTTGTCAACAGTGCTTGAACCAGAACGAGGAAGCCGTAGACCATCTTGTCGTCAAGAGCGAGTGCGACCACGTTGGTGGTCGCACCTCGCCTGGTTTGCTGTGTGGTCACTGTGGCCTCGGATTATCC
>CAZQIH010000150.1:0-2789 GCA_964593715.1 uncultured Microbacteriaceae bacterium | reverse complement strand
AGAACCACCGGCGGGAATTACCGCATAGAAGGTCTGGGACCCAGCGCCCTTTGCTACCCCTGAATTGCTCGCAACCATGTCCCCAGGCTAGCGCCAAGCTGGGAGACCGGCCGGAGGGGACACCGTATGATGGTGCTACGACTTCAGGACTGATGGAAAGAATTCGATACTCGTGACGACATCTTCAAGTTCATCCAGCGAGCAGCCCTCCGTGTCTGTCACGGTGGAAATCCCAGCTCCCAGGCGCAAGAGTGTAGTTCCCGGAGGCACCCTGTACAGGGGCCGCGAGGGAATGTGGTCCTGGGTCCTCCACCGGATTACCGGTATTGGCATCTACTTCTTCTTGCTCGTTCACATCCTTGACACCGCACTGGTGCGCGTAAGTCCCGAGGCGTACAACGCTGTCATTGGGGCCTACCAAACCCCGCTGATGGGTGTTGCGGAAATCGCATTGGTTGCGGCGATCGTCTTCCACGCATTCAACGGTCTGCGAATTATCCTCGTCGACTTCTGGAACATCGGCACCAAGCACCATGTCGCGCTGTTCTATGTGGTCATCGGTCTGTGGGTTGTGACGATGCTGGCCTTTACGCCTCGTCACCTGATGAACGTGTTTGGGTGGTGAGCGACATGAGCGTGACAATCGAAACTCCCCGTTCCCCGATCCGCCCTGAAAAGCGCGGAATCAACTGGGAAAAGTGGGGCTGGATCTACATGAGGGCGTCGGGCATCATGCTGGTGGTCCTCATATTCGGCCACCTCTTCGTGAACCTGATGGTGGGCGAAGGTGTCAAGGCCATCGACTTCGCCTTCGTGGCAGGAAAATTCACCGACCCATTCTGGGTTGTCTGGGACACGGCCATGTTGTGGCTGGCTCTCATCCACGGCGCCAACGGTATGCGCACGCTGGTGAACGACTACGCCTCGACGCCTCGCATGCGTCAGCTCTTGCACGGTTCGCTGCTCATTTCGACGATTGCGTTGCTCGCACTCGGAACGCTGACGATCTACGCGTTTGACCCATGCCCGGCAGGATCCCCCGCCGAATTGTTGCCCTCGTTCTGTGCGTCAGTGAAGTAGGAGAGATGACCCCCACCGCACCAACCACCACCACTTCCTCCGACATCACAACCCATCACCACCAGTACGACGTGGTGATTGTCGGCGCCGTAGGCGCCGGCATGCGTGCCGCGATCGAGGCTGGCCCTCACGCGAAAACCGCGGTGATCTCCAAGCTCTACCCCACCCGTTCCCACACTGGTGCAGCCCAGGGTGGTATGGCGGCAGCGCTCGCCAACATCGAGGAAGACAGCTGGGAGTGGCACACCTTCGACACCGTCAAAGGTGGTGACTATCTGGTTGACCAGGACGCCGCAGAAATTCTTGCCAAAGAAGCAATCGACGCGGTCATTGACCTCGAGAACATGGGGCTTCCGTTCAACAGGACACCAGATGGCAAGATCGACCAGCGTCGATTCGGCGGCCACACTCGCGATCACGGTAAAGCGCCAGTTCGTCGCTCCTGCTATGCAGCCGACCGCACCGGGCACATGATTCTGCAGACCCTGTTCCAGAACTGCGTGAAGCTTGGCATTGAGTTCTATAACGAGTTCTACGTTTTGGACCTTCTCCTCGTCGATGATCCAGACGCGAAGAAGCCCCGCGGCAAGTCCAAGCCCCGGATCGCTGCCGGTGTCGTGGCTTACGAACTGGCCACCGGAGATATTCACGTGTTCCACGCGAAGTCTGTTGTCTTCGCCACCGGCGGTTTTGGAAAGATTTACAAGACAACCTCCAACGCCCACACCCTGACCGGTGATGGCATGGGCATCATCTGGCGCAAGGGCATCCCGCTCGAGGACATGGAGTTCTTCCAGTTCCACCCCACCGGCCTTGCTGGCCTTGGCATCTTGCTCACCGAGGGCGCACGCGGTGAAGGAGCGATTCTTCGTAACGCCTCGGGTGAGCGCTTCATGGAGCGCTATGCGCCCACCATTAAGGACTTGGCGCCTCGCGACATCATCGCGAGGCACATGGTCCAAGAGGTGGCAGAAGGTCGTGGGGCCGGCCCGAACAAGGATTACGTCCTCTTGGACTGCACCCACCTTGGTGCCGAGGTTCTAGAAACCAAGCTTCCCGATATCACGGAGTTCGCGAGGACGTATCTGGGTGTTGACCCAGTTCACGAGCCAGTCCCCGTGATGCCCACCGCCCACTACGCGATGGGTGGTATTCCCACCAACGTGAAGGCTGAAGTGCTCTCGGACAACGACACTGTCGTCAAGGGCCTGTATGCCGCTGGCGAGTGCGCCTGTGTGTCGGTTCACGGCTCCAACCGTCTTGGCACAAATTCGCTGCTGGATATCAACGTGTTCGGCAAGCGCGCCGGTCGCTACTCAGTTGAGTACGCCAACTCAGCCAAGTTTGTCCCGCTTCCCGAAGACCCCGCTAAAGAGGTCCGCGAGATGATCGAGCGGGCTCGCTCTGCCGATGGCGGCGAGCGCCTTGCGGCACTCCGTAAAGAACTGCAAGAAGAAATGGACCGCAACGCTCAGGTGTTCAGGACGGACAAGTCCTTGCGCAGCGTTGCGAAGACCATCCACTCGCTGCGCGAGCGCTACAAGAACATTGGTATTCACGACCGCGGTAAGCGCTACAACACGGACCTGCTCGAAGCGATTGAGCTTGGGTTCCTGTTGGATATCGCCGAAGTTGTCGTGGCCTCTGCGCTGAATAGGCTTGAAAGCCGCGGCGGTCACATGCGCGATGACTACCCCGACCGTGATGAT
>CAZQIH010000149.1:0-2811 GCA_964593715.1 uncultured Microbacteriaceae bacterium | reverse complement strand
GGCACCACCGGGTCCACCTGGTCCACCGCCACCCGGGCGGCCTGCGCCAGGTCCACCAAATCCTGCACCGCCGGGGCGGCCTGGGCCGCCCGTGCGCTGCTGGAAGGGCGCGCGAGCGCCGGTACCACGGTCATCAGGCCTGCGAGCAGCAACGCCTTCACCCGGGCGGGGCGCGCCAGGACGCGCCATGCCTTGAGCCGATGCAAAAGGATTGTTTCCAGGACGCGGGATACCAGGCCGCGCCATCCCCTGGGTCGAAGCAAAAGGATTGTTTCCAGGACGCGGAATACCCGCGGAGGGGCGTGGCTTGTCTACTGGGGCGGCGCTGGCTGGAGCAGCTGGCTCACCACCGGAACTGGGCGGATCAGCAATAGGCGCAGTAGCTGCGGGAGCCGGAGCTTCAGCGGCGGGTTTTGGCTTGGCTGCTACGGGCTTTTCAACCGGCGCGACCGGGACAACACCTTCTTCGGCGAAGGCAGCCTTGAGCTTGCGAGCAACAGGGGGCTCGATGGTCGAAGACGGTCCCTTGACGAACTCGCCGATTTCCTTAAGTTTGTCGAGAGCGCGCTTTGAGTCGATACCCAATTCCGCGGCGATCTCGTGCACGCGTGGTTTTCCCGCCACAATTCTCCTGTCTGGGCACTCCCCAGTCAGGGCGTGCCTCTACCTACAAACGAGACTCATTTCGAGCCGCTCATGAGGTTTCCATTAGCCATTCAGCCTGTTCTTATGTGAGGTCGGTCGACCTGCTGAGTTCTTCTAAGGCCGAGCAATCTAGTGCCGGACCCTGCTTGAGGGCCCTGCTCCATGCTCGTCGTTGGAGAGAGCGGTTCACACACTCGGACCCAGGATGCACCCAAGCGCCCCGACCGTGTTCCAAACCACGCTCGTCCACGACTACCCGGTTGTCTTTCGCTACACACCGCAGAAGATTTTCTGTGGTGTCCACCTGGTGACAGCCTAGGCATCGCCTGACTACGCCCATCTTACCCCCCTTGTGGCGGTCTTTTCTCGCCACAGTGCCTCGTGGGTCTAGGAATCCATCACAGAATCGGGCTGAATATCGATTTTCGCCCCGGTCAATTTCGCTGCGAGCCTGGCATTCTGGCCTTCTTTACCAATCGCCAACGACAGCTGATAGTCGGGCACTAGGGCGCGAACCTGCTTGAGCGCCTCATCCAGCACAAAAGCGCTCGTCACCTTCGCGGGGCTCAAGGCATTGGCAACAAACTGAGCGATGTCATCCGAGTGATCGACGATGTCGATTTTTTCCTCGCCGAGCTCATTCTGAACGGCCCTGACTCGCTGGCCCAGTTCACCAATGCAGGCGCCTTTGGCATTGAGGCCTGGTTCCAGAGCGCGAACAGCAATTTTGGTGCGGTGGCCGGCTTCTCTGGCCACCGAGGTGATTTCCACGGAGCCCTTGTGAATTTCTGGGACCTCAAGAGCACACAAACGGCGCACCAAACCCGGGTGGGTTCTACTCACCGTAATCGAGGGGCCCTTGAGACCCTTCTCCACCTTGGTGACATACACCCGCAAGCGCGAGCCGTGTTCATACACCTCACCGGGAACCTGCTCTTCCGGGGGAAGAATTGCTTCTACCTCACCCAGGTTGACGTGAATCATGCGGGGGTTGGGACCCTGGGCAACGATTCCCGAGACAATATCGCCGTCTTTGCCGCGATACTCGCCAAGAATTCGGTCATCGCCGATGTCGCGCAAGCGCTGATTGATGACCTGCTTGGCGGCGTGAGCGGCGATACGACCAAAATCTTCAGGGCTATCGACCTCTTCGCCTGTCTTTTCGCCCTCCTCATTGAGGATGGGCGTGTAAATGACGACGTGGCCACTCTTGCGGTCGAGTTCAACCCGTGCGCGAGGAGCGTTAGGGTCTACGCGGTTTCCGCGAAAATCAGCGACACCCGTGTGCTTTTCGTAGGCCGTCAGAATGGCCTGTTCGATGATGACAACGAGTTCGTCAAAAGGGATCTCTCGCTCTGACTCCATGAGCTTGAGCACGCTCAGGTCAATATCCATGAGGGCCCCTCCTGTTCGATTGTGTGTGAAACCCTAGATGCTTCTTCCCCAGGGTACAAGGGGAGTCACAAAACGGCTACTCGCAGCCGTTGTGGTCTAGCGAGAGAGAATCCCGGAAACCTGATCCAAGGAAATGTCTGATTTTTCGCCAGTCCGGCGGTTCCAGTATTCAACCTGGCCCTCCGCTGCCCCGCGGCCGACGATCACGATGTGGGGAACCCCAAGAATTTCGGCATCGGCAAACTTCACTCCAGGCGATAGCTTCGGGCGATCATCCAGGAGAACATCATTGCCGGCGGCTTCCAGGTCGGCAGCGAGCTTCTCAGCCACCTCGAACACGATGTCATCCTTGCCAGCTGCCACAACGTGGACGTCGAAGGGCGCAACGACTTCTGGCCACATGAGGCCTTTCTCGTCGTGGTTGCCCTCGGCGAGGACCGCAACCAGTCGGGTCACGCCGATGCCGTATGAGCCCATCGTGACGGTGACGAGCTTGCCATTCTCATCGAGCACCTGAAGACCGAGAGCTTCGGCGTATTTGCGCCCCAACTGGAAAACGTGACCGATTTCCATACCCCTGGCGGCCACGATGGGACCTGAACCGTCTGGCGCCTCATCGCCCTCTCGCACTTCGGCAATATCGACCACTCCATCCGGGGTGAAGTCTCTGCCACACACCAGGTTGAAAACGTGCTTCTCGTGTTCATTAGCGCCGGTCACCCAGGCCGTTCCCTCAACAACGCGGGGGTCAACCATGACGGGAATTCCCGT
>CAZQIH010000148.1:0-2826 GCA_964593715.1 uncultured Microbacteriaceae bacterium | reverse complement strand
ACTTCTGTAGCCAGGCCGCAACGGATTCATCCGTGGTTGAGAGGATTCGCAGTGCAAGTAGGCCCGCGTTTTTGGCCTGGCCAATTCCAACGGTGGCAACTGGGACACCGCTTGGCATCTGGACAATCGAGAGCAGTGAATCCATCCCATCGAGTTGCTTCAAAGCAATCGGCACACCAATCACCGGCAGTGTTGTGGCAGAGGCGATCATCCCTGGCAAGTGAGCAGCACCGCCCGCGCCAGCAATAATGACCTGGTAGCCGTTGGAACGTGCATCTTTCGCGAAGGCGAACATTTTGTCGGGGGTGCGGTGAGCCGAAACGATGTCCGCGTCGAACTCGACCCCAGCTTCTGCCAGAACATCAGCGGCAGCCTTCATAACCGGCCAATCGGAGTCTGACCCCATCACCACGGCAACGCGAGAGCTCATGAGTCTGCCTTTCTGGATTCCAGCAACTCCCATGCTGTCATGGCCCTCGCAAAAATGTCATCAGCGTTGCTACCAGTCAGGACAAGGTGGCCGGCCTTGCGGCCAGGACGAGGGTCTTTTTGATACGAGTGGAACTTGATGTCAGGCGCGTGCTCAGCCGCCTCCCGGAAGCGCTCCATGCTCGCGTCGGAGAAAACATTAATCATCACGCCGTGGGGATTACGCAAAGCAGTGGAACCCAAAGGGTAGTCAGCGACCGCTCGCAGGTGCTGTTCAAACTGGCTCGTCACGGACTGTTCAGTCAGCACATGCCCCGAATTGTGCGGGCGCATCGCAAGTTCGTTGACCAGAAGTCGACCATCGCGTGTTTCAAAAAGCTCTACCGCCAGGACACCGACAACATCAAACGTGCTGGCGATGGTTGTCGCAATCCTCTGCGCTTCGGCGACCAACTTTTCAGAAAGATCAGGCGCTGGCGATAGCACCTGAGCGCACACGCCCCCTTGTTGTCGTGTCTCGACAGGAAGCCACGGCGCAAACTCTCCAGAAGGACGCCTGGCGCTCAGTTGCGCCAGCTCCCGCACAAAATCCACACGCTCCTCAAGGAGCACTGGTCCAAGGGCCAACCAGTCAGACAATTCTTCTGGCGTTTGGACAATCCGAACACCCTTGCCGTCATAGCCGCCAACGGGAAGCTTGGCGATGCAGGGCAGTCCGCCGACGGCCGCGAGGGCGTCGGCAAGTGCGCCGTCAGTGGCAATTGCCCAACGGGGCTGACGAAGGCCTGCATCTGCCAGGGCTTGCCGCATTACCGTTTTGTCGTGGGTCAGAGCGAGTGCTTCCGGCGGCGGGAATATGGCAGTGCCCGCCTCGCGTAGGTGGCGCAGGTGATCCAGGGGCACGTGTTCGTGGTCGAAGGTAATGACGTCCACGCCCTCAGCAAAGGCCAGGAGTTCCTCTAGGTTGGTGAAATCACCAACATGGCTGGCTCCGAGCTTTGCGGAGCTACCCTCAGATTCGGCAAAGACTCTGAGTTCGAGGCCCAGGTTAATTGCTGCCGGAATCATCATCCGCGCTAGTTGGCCACCGCCAATAACCCCCACCACAGTCACTATCTGAGCCTATTGGTAAAGGTGTTCAATGTCAGAAGCGACCACCGCTTGCAATTCAGATGAGCCCTCTGGTGTCACCAACAGATGTCCGGATTCATCCAGGCCCTCGGCTGTGCCTCGCCAGGACTCGCCCGAGGGTTCCTGAACCTCCACCGCCCGACTGAGCGTGCCCATGACTGCCGAGACCGCAGCAGCAGTGGCTTCTTGGGATTCTGTGCGCAGATCATCAAGACCCAAGCGGAGCGCGGCCACAAGTTCGGCGAGCAGTGAATCACAAAGGCCCTCCGCAACCGAGACATGATGAGCAAGCGCTGTAGCGCGCGGGCTCGGCGGTTTGTCGGCAGGGAAATCAACGTTCAGGCCAACGCCCACAACCATCCAGCCCTCTGGCATCCATTCACACAGGATTCCCGCCAATTTCTTCTGGCCGACTAAGACATCGTTGGGCCACTTCAGACTCGCTTCGCCAAGCCCATGACGTCGCAGGACTCCCACGAGCGTTGCCCCCACAAGGAGCGGGACCCATGATCCGCTTCTTTCTTGATCTTCACCGCTCCAGGGGAACGCGAGACTAAGCGCAATGGACTCACCAGGGTTTGTCACCCACTGCCGGCCCAAACGACCGCGACCATCGGTCTGGTGGTCAGTTAGGACGGCAACAACGTCGCCGTCATTCAGAAAGTTCTTGATCTCAGCGTTGGTTGATGTGGCGGTCGTCAACACAACGAGATGGTCGACGGCTTGCTCCAGGAGCGGGAAAGAAAGATTCCGACTACTCATCACGGAAGGACATCAGCTGAACGTATTCCTCAACCATCGGAACAGCTTTTCGAACCTCGCTGAACGTCCCGCTAGCGATGATCTTTCCCGCATCCATCACGTGGACCTGGTCCGCGTCTTGGATTGTTGAGAGCCTGTGGGCAATCACAATCACGGTGGTTTCACCACCGACGTTCTTGATGCTTGATGCCACGCTTGCCTCGGTCGCGGCATCAAGAGCACTGGTGGCCTCGTCCAAAATAATGAGTTGGGGTTTTGTGTAGAGGGCGCGGGCAAAACCAAGACGCTGAATCTGGCCACCGCTCAGTGAGTCTGCGTGCGGGCCAAGGGACGAGTGAATTCCCTCGGGCAGCGTGTCCACAAAGTCGAGCAATTGGGCCTTACGAAGGGCCTCGCGGACAGCATGCTCGTCGATTTCATCATCCGGAACACCAAGTGCCACGTTGTTTGCGAGCGATCCGCTCACGAGCCCCGGGCGCTGAGGAACATAAGAAAGGAGACCTG
>CAZQIH010000147.1:0-2840 GCA_964593715.1 uncultured Microbacteriaceae bacterium | reverse complement strand
CACACCCTTCCTTGCTGCCGGTGGCTCCTCGTTGGTGGCGAACTGGATCATCGTGGTCCTGTTGCTTCGGCTCAGTGACGACGCCCGGGCTAACGTCCGGGCGGAAGCGGGGGTCAGCTGATGATTACGCCGCTGCGCCGTGTGGGAATCGTTGTCATCGCGATGTTCGCTGCGCTTTGTGTGTCCTCGAGTGTGATTCACGTCGTAGCAAGCGAAGACATCGCCGAGGATTCGCGCAACGTTCGGACCCTGTATGAAAGCTTCTCGGCAGAACGAGGCCAAATATTGGTCGGCGGAGTTCCCATCGCGCGGTCAATTCCCGTCGACACCCAGTTCAAGTTTCTGCGCACCTACTCGGATGGCGAACTCTATGCGCCCGTGGTTGGGTATTACACGCTCAACCAGGGCAACGCCGGCATCGAAAGTGCACTCAATTCCGTCCTGACCGGACAAGCAAATTCCCAAGCCTTCGAACAACTCGTCGCTCTTGTCACCGGCACCACCCCGGAGGGCGCGAGTGTCGCGCTCACTATCGACCCCGACCTCCAGCAGGTTGCCTGGGACGCCCTTGGCGACCGGCGGGGCGCTGTGGTCGCCCTCGACCCGGCGACGGGCCGTATTCTCGCGATGGTCTCCAAGCCCTCGTTTGATCCAAACCCACTGGCCTCTCACCAAAGCTCAGTCGTCCTTGATGCCTACAACGTCTTGAACGATGACCCCGCCAAACCTCTGGCGAACCGGGCAATCGCTGGCGACCAATACTTCCCCGGTAGCGTCTTCAAGGTGCTCATGATGGCGGCAGCACTGGACTCGGGTCGCTATTCCGCCGAGAGTGAGTTCCCCAATCCCGCAGAACTCGCCCTGCCACTGAGCACAGACACCATCAAAAACTCTGGGAGTCGTCTCTGCGGTGGCGAAGAAACAGTAACCCTCGAAGAAGCCTTTCGCCTCAGTTGCAACATCCCCTACGCCGAACTGGGTCTCGAGCTTGGCGAAAACACCATCGGCTCGCTTGCAGACGCTTTTGGCTTCGGGGCAACACTCGAAATTCCGCTACGCGTGACGCCCAGCTCATTCCCCCGCGGAATGGACCAAGCACAACTGATGCTCTCGTCGTTTGGACAATATGACGTTCGCGTCACGCCGCTGCAAGTGGCGATGATCAGTGCCGCCATCGCCAACAACGGCGAGTTAATGAGGCCAAACCTCATCGACTCGATCATTGCCCCGAATCTCCGGGTTCTCCAGGGCTTTGAGCCCACCATCTACTCGTCACCGGTGTCCCCGTCGACCGCCCGCGAAATCACTCGCATGATGGTCGGCAACGTCTCCCAGGGAGTAGCCAGCAACGCAGCTATTGTCGGGATTGATGTGGCAGGAAAAACAGGCACCGCCGAAACCGGGCTCGACACCGGACGAACGTTCTGGTTCACCGGATTTGCACCGGCAGAGGCCCCTCAAGTGGTCGTTGCCGTGGTCGTAGAGGGGGATCGCTCGGAAGGCTCGGGTAACAGTGTGGCCGCGCCCATTGCTAGGAAAGTCATGGAGGCGGTGATTACACGATGAGACCCTCCACCGGTCAGGTCTTTGGCTCCCGCTATGAGCTCATTTCCCGCATTGCCATTGGCGGAATGGGCGAGGTGTGGAAGGCAAATGATTCCGTCATTGGCCGGCACGTCGCCATCAAGATTTTGAAAGAGGAGTACCTAGGGGACCCGGGTTTCCGCGAGCGCTTTAGAACCGAGGCCAAGAACGCCGCCCTGGTCAACCATGAAGGTATCGCCAACGTCTTCGACTACGGCGAAGAAGAGGGCAGCGCCTACTTGGTCATGGAGCTGGTGCCAGGGGAGGCGCTCAGCACCGTGCTGGAGCGCGAAAAGATTCTGCCAGCGAGCCGGGTGCTCGCAATTGTGGCCCAAACGGCCGCGGCCCTTCACCAGGCCCATCTGGCGGGGCTGGTTCACCGTGACATTAAGCCTGGGAACCTGCTCATCACTCCCGATGGAACGGTCAAGATCACCGACTTCGGTATTGCCCGTCTCGCCGACCAGGTTCCGCTCACCGCCACCGGCCAGGTCATGGGAACAGTTCAGTACTTGGCTCCCGAACAAGCGGGCGGTAAACCGGCGTCGCCGGCCACCGACATTTACTCACTCGGCATCGTCGCTTACGAGGCATTGGCAGGAAAGCGGCCTTTCCGTGGTGAATCTCAAGTCGCGATCGCCATGGCTCAGATCAAAGAGACGCCTCCTGAGCTGCCTACCTCCATCCCTGAGCCCGTTCGACGGCTAGTCATGTCCTGCATGGCCAAAAAGCCGGACGGGCGTCCGGCAAGCGCTCACGACCTCGCCCAGGCCGCTCTCGCGATTGCCCGTGGGGACACCGACGAGGGCCTAGCCCTGATCCCCTTTGTTCCAGAAACAGCTGCGACCTCTGGCGAGACGCCAAAGGTCTCGGGTGATGGCGCTGGGAAATCGGGGCCAAAGAAGCCGCTGACGCTGGGTCGAAACTTCTGGATCCTCTCCGGCGTTGGCGCATTCGTTGCACTGGCGCTGATTGCAACGTCGTTGACGATCCTGCTCCAATCACCCTCTGACGACGTTGCCGACGACATCATCGTGCCAACGCTCCCCGAGGTGTCCGAAGAAGAGCCGCAGACCGAGCTCCCCGAGGTAACTCCGGAGGAAGACACCGAAGTTCCGGTGGAAACCGTGCGCATCAGTGAAGCAGAGATCGTCGGCAAGACCAAGGCACAGGTCGAGGAACTACTCAAACAAAAAGGCCTGCGGCTCGACCCCATCACCGGCAACATCGCCCCGGCTGCTGACCTTGTTCAAACT
>CAZQIH010000146.1:1929-2853 GCA_964593715.1 uncultured Microbacteriaceae bacterium | reverse complement strand
CCTGCTTCTCTGGCGGCGATTGCGTCCAGGGCGGTGGACATGCCGACGATGTGACCGCCCATGGCCTTGGCCATCTGAACTTCCGCAGGAGTTTCGTAGTGCGGGCCACGGAACTGGACGTACACGCCCTCATCAAGGCTTGGGTCAATGCTGCGGGCAACGTCCCGCAGCCTCTGGGAGTAGAGGTCTGTCAGATCAATGAACGTCGCACCTTCGAGCGGGGATGAGGCGGTCAGGTTGATGTGGTCGGAAATCAGGACCGGAGTGCCGGGTTTCCACGATTCCCTGATTCCCCCTGCTCCGTTGGTGAGAACCATGACCTTGGCGCCACACGCCGCAGCCGTGCGGACAGAGTGCACAACTGCCCGCACACCTTTGTCCTCGTAGAAGTGCGTTCTGGCGCCCAGAACCAGGGCGTGTGAGCCATTCTCGAGTCGAATCGATCTGATAGTGCCCGTGTGGCCTGGAATTCCTGAGGCATGGAAGCCAGGGACATCGCTTGCTGGAATTTCGGCAACTGTCTCACCGAGAAGGTCGGCGGCTTTAGCCCAGCCGCTGCCAAGGGTAAGGGCGACATCGTGGGCCTGGACACCCGAGCGCTTATGGATAACGGACGCGGCGTCTTTCGCCAAAGAAAAGGGACTATCAGACGCGCTCGAGGGGGTTGCAGACATGAAATTAGACTACCCAGGATTGGACGACGTAGTGCCCCGAGTATCTAGGAAACGACGGCGATAATCTGGCCGCCTGTAATCGAATCGCCCACATTCACACCGACCGATTCAACCGTTCCGTCCTTTGGCGCCATGATGGGCTGTTCCATCTTCATTGCCTCGAGCACACAAATAAGGTCACCGGCGACGACTGTGTCGCCTGGTGAGACAAGAACCTTCACAACGGTTGCCTGCATAGGCGAAGAGATTG
>CAZQIH010000146.1:0-1919 GCA_964593715.1 uncultured Microbacteriaceae bacterium | reverse complement strand
CTTCCGGCGCCTGCGAGCCTAGTAATGGCGCGCTTCGGTGCTTTGCCGAGGCTTGCGTTTTGGCCGGCAGCAAAGATTCCAGCGGGGACGCCAACCTTCAGTCGCCGTCCCTCGACTTCGACGACGACAGTGCGATACAGCTCGCCCTGGTCAAAACCGTCTTCGATCGTGCCATCCCATGGCTCGATTTCAGCCGCGAACTCGGTTTCTATCCAGCGAGTGTGCACGGCGAAGTCTTCTGCCGTCGATGCGATGAAGGCTGGGTCTTCCAGGACGACACGGTGGAAGGGAATCACAGTGGGCAGGCCGGTTATTTCGAATTCTTTGAGGGCTCGACGTGCCTTCTCGATCGCGTCTTTCCTGGTCGCGCCAGTAACTATGAGCTTGGCTAGAAGAGAGTCGAATGCACCGGTGATGACATCACCGGTGGTGATTCCAGAGTCCACCCGGACACCGGGTCCTCCGGGGAACCGAATGGTGTGAATGGGCCCGGGTGTTGGCAAGAAGCCTCGGCCGGGGTCTTCTCCGTTGATGCGGAACTCAATCGAGTGTCCGTGGCGGGGAGGGTCTGAGTACTCGAGAAGCCCGCCCTCAGCAATTCTGAACTGTTCCCTAACGAGGTCAATGCCGGTGATCTCTTCAGAGACGGGGTGCTCGACCTGGAGACGAGTGTTGACCTCAAGGAAGGAGATCGTGCCGTCCTTGCCAATCAGGAACTCGCACGTTCCAGCCCCGATGTAGCCAGCTTCCTTCAGGATTGCTTTGGAGGAGTCATAGAGGATGCGCTCTTGTTCATCGGAAAGGAAAGGGGCAGGCGCCTCCTCGACTAGCTTCTGGTGACGACGTTGGAGAGAACAGTCTCTGGTGGAAACGACGACCACGTTGCCCGCCGCATCAGCCAAACACTGGGTCTCGACGTGTCGCGGCTTCTCGAGGTACTTCTCTACGAAGCATTCACCGCGGCCGAAGGCCGCGACTGCCTCGCGGGTCGCTGACTCGAATGCCTCGGGGATCTCTTCGATGGTGTGGGCAACCTTGAGCCCGCGTCCGCCACCGCCATGGGCAGCCTTGATGGCGACCGGAACCCCATGCTTCTTGGCAAATGCGATGATTTCTTTGGCATCGGTGGCCGGCTCGCTGGTGCCAGGCGCCAGAGGGGCATTCACCTTCTGGGCTATATGCCGGGCAGAAACCTTGTCGCCCAGTGCGCGAATGGCTGAGGGCGGTGGGCCTACCCAAATGAGGCCTGCATCAATGACCATCTGAGCGAAGTCAGCATTTTCAGAGAGGAAGCCATATCCGGGGTGGATGGCGTTTGCCCCCGACCGTTTCGCAATGGAGAGAATCTTTTCTGGGACCAAGTAGGTCTCGGCACTGGTGTTGCCATTCAGGGCATAGGCCTCGTGGGCGAGGCGCACAAAACGGCCATTGCGATCTTGGTCCGCGTAAATTGCGACCGTGTTAATCCCGGCGTCTTTCGCGGCCCGAATGACCCGAACAGCGATTTCACCTCGGTTGGCAATGAGTAACTTCGAAATAGCGGCCACACCGAGAGTTTAGGGCGAAAGACAAGCCACCGGTCGTAGCTCTTGCCCAAACGAATCGAGAAATCTTTGGCCGTGTACTACAGCGGGATGTTGCCGTGTTTTCCGGCCGACACCCGTGGTGTCTTTGTCCGCAAAGCCCGCAGGCCTTTCACAATTACGCTCCTGGTGGCGGCTGGCTCGATAACGCCATCGATTTCGCCGCGCTCAGCCGCAAGGAATGGGCTTGCGACGCTGTACGTGTACTCGCTCGCAAGCCTTGCCCGCACGGCTTCGACGTCTTCGCCCGCATCTTCGGCTTTCTTCAGATCACCGCGATAGAGAATGTTGACCGCTCCTTGACCACCCATTACGGCAATTTCAGCAGTTGGCCAG
>CAZQIH010000145.1:0-2879 GCA_964593715.1 uncultured Microbacteriaceae bacterium | reverse complement strand
GTAGACGTTGGCGATGGAGAGCACCATCGCGACCCCGACCGAGAAAAGTGCAAAGACGAGCATGAAGAGGGCGAGCAGAGGGAGCCACGGCAGAACGAACGCTCCGAGCAGCGAGAGAGCCACAACGAGAACGCCCATTTCCAAAACCCAGGTAAACATTGTGGCGTTGGCTAGGGATAGTGGCAGAACGATGCGTGGGAAATAGACCTTTTGTATCAAACCGGCGTTTGCGACTAGTGAATCGACGCCAATGGTTAACACCCGGTTAAAGAACAACCAGGGCAACAGGCAACACACCAACCACTATGCGTAGTTGTTGAGACCACTGGGATCACCCACCTGAGCGGGCAGGCGGAAGATGAAAGAAAAGATAAACGTGTAAATCAAAATCGCCGCGATGGGGTTAGCCAGCGACCAGAGCTGGCCAAGTGCAGTCCGGCGGTACTTGCCACGAACCTCGCGGTTGGTGAGGTTCTGAAGTAGCTCTCTGGAGCCCCAGATCTCTGACAGGTAGCTCATCGCTGCAAAAGCCGGTCCAGGTATGTGCCATAGCCGCTCTTACGAAGCGGAACAGCAAGCTCGGCTAGCTGCGCATCAGAGATCCACCCGGCCCTCCAGGCAATCTCTTCAATGCAGCCGATTTTCAGGCCTTGGCGCTCCTCGATGACCCGGACGTACTCCGAGGCCTGCATCATCGATTCGAATGTCCCGGTGTCCAACCAGGCCACCCCGCGGTCGAGAACCTGAACCCGCAAGGACCCCTGGTTCAGGTAGTGCTCGTTCACCGCGGTGATTTCCAGTTCACCCCTCGCGCTTGGCTTAATGGAACGGGCAACATCAACAACGCTCGAGTCGTAGAAATACAGGCCGGGGACCGCAAAGTTGCTCTTGGGTTTGGCGGGTTTTTCTTCGATGGACAGAGCTGTCATGTTGGCGTCAAACTCGACAACACCGTAGGCCTCAGGGTGGGCCACATGGGTCGCGAAAATCAGGCCGCCAGAAATGCTGTGGTTCTCGCGCAGTGATTTCCCGAGCCCCGCACCGTGGAAGATGTTGTCGCCAAGAACCAGAGCAACCGAATCATCGCCGACAAAATCGGCCCCAATAATGAATGCCTGGGCAAGCCCCTCAGGTTTCTCTTGAACGGCGTACGAGAGCGAAATCCCCAGAGAAGACCCATCACCAAGGAGCTCTTCGAACTGGCTGCGGTGATCGGGAGTGGAAATAATCAGAATGTCGCGAATGTCCGCCATCATCAGTGTTGACAGCGGGTAATAAATCATCGGCTTGTCATAGACAGGCATCAATTGTTTAGAAATTGCGCGGGTGATCGGCCAGAGACGGGTTCCGCTACCGCCCGCGAGAATGATGCCCTTCATCGCCTCAACTCCCCTGCCACACAGGGAGCCTACCCTCTTGCGACGCCTGCGCCAGGGTGGGGGCAGCTTGGTCCTTGGGCGATAACAGCAGAGCAGAATCGGCCAGCGGGAACTCAAGCGCCACATCGCTATCCAGCGGGTTGATGGCATGCTCGGCGTGGGGCTTATAGACATCAGTGACCAGATAGGTGACGACAGTGTTCGGCTCCTGAGCGACAAACGCGTGGCCCAGTCCAACGTCGAGCACAACCGCGTTTCTCGATGTGGCATCGAGATCGACTGATGCCCACTGTCCGAACGTGGGAGACCCGACTCTAATGTCGATTACAAAATCTCGAATAGCTCCAGCGACGCACATCACGTATTTGGCCTGGCCGGGTGGAACATCCGCATAGTGAATGCCGCGGACGGTACCTTTTTCGGACACGGAGAGATTCGCCTGAACGGTGTGGAAGGACAGGCCTGTGGCGTCCTGAAGACGATCGGCTCGGAACCACTCGACAAACTCGCCGCGATCATCGCGGTGGCGAGTGTTGATTATCGAATAGGCGCCAGGAATCGACAGGGGCGTAATCTCCACGCGTGAAGCCTAGCAACTGGCCGAGGAATCACCTCGGTCGCTAAACCACCTGCGAATACTCTGACTTAAGTGTTTGAACACCGCGCATCAGTCGCACCGCTTTGAGCACTTGAAGCAGATAACCGCGCAGGGTGGCAAGTCGCGTATTTTGCCTGGTAATTGTCATGGTTCCCGCGTCAGCAATGTGTGCTGTGCCAACGCGGGCCAATCGCAGGTCAGACAAATGCACTTCACGGGTTTTCTTTAGAGCCCGCTTCCGAAAGAGATAGTCCTTGCCATAAATACCGGCATAGTCTTCGTCGTGCCCCCCAATCGCCCAATACAAGTCGCGGGTCATAACGTAGCTATTCGGGTGGGGTTCATGAACATCGTCGGTGAAGAACTTCGTCCTTCCCAGGGTGTAGAAAACCGTTTGGTCCTTCTCCATGTCAAGTAGTCCGCGGAGCGTTTCCTCGGGCACGACATGGTCGATATCAGTGAGCAACAACCATGGTGCGCTCGCCTCATGCGCGCCGATGTTCCGGGCAGCGTCCTGGTTCCACGGGATGTCTTTCGCAATGCGATACACGCGGTGGTCTGGCAGGGATTTAGGGCGTGGCACAGCGACCGCAGGGGTCTGGGGAGAGGCATCGTCGACAACGACGACCTCAATCCGGCGTCGGACTGCTGGGGAGTAGACAGCAATCTGCTTCCACTGAAATTCGAGCATCGATGGGTTGTCGTAGTAGGCAAAAACAATTGTGATCTCGGGGGAACTTGCGCCTCTGGAACTAGAGGTTTTCTTTGTCGCCACCCCACCAACCTACTAGGGGCTCCTCTCCTCTCCCCTCGTTGCCGGCGTTTCCAAAGTAGAGTGGGGGCATTGGCGTAGCGCCACAAACCCGAGCTGAGGAGCCTGTAATCGTGAAGCTTTTTGTGAC
>CAZQIH010000144.1:0-2904 GCA_964593715.1 uncultured Microbacteriaceae bacterium | reverse complement strand
GCGCGTTTGCTGGGCTGAAGGGATTCGGCCATTACCCCAGTGTAGGGCGGAGGATTACGATAGAGGGATGCCCATCACAAAAGCAGTCATCCCCGCCGCAGGCCTGGGGACGAGGTTCCTCCCGGCGACCAAGGCGATGCCTAAAGAAATGTTGCCGGTGGTCGACACCCCCGCAATTCAATACGTGGTGGAAGAAGCTGTGCGTGCTGGCCTGAGCGATCTTCTGATGGTCACCGGTCGGAACAAGAACGCGTTGGAGAACCACTTCGACCGGGCCACCGAGCTCGAGGCAATGCTCGAAGCTAAGGGTGATCAGCGTCGCCTCGATGCTGTCCTTCGCTCCACAAACTTGGCCACCCTGCACTACGTCCGGCAGAGAGACCCGCTGGGTCTTGGTCACGCCGTGCTGCGCTCTCAAATGCACGTCGGCCACGAGCCCTTTGCTGTTCTGCTCGGTGATGACCTCATCGACGAGCGGGATGTTCTGCTTGAGCGCATGATTGCCGTCCACGACATCAAGAACGCGAGCGTTGTTGCCCTCATGGAGGTTGAGCCAGCGGCTGCCCACCTCTATGGCATTGCCACCGTGGAGACTACGGATCTTGATGATGTCGTCAAGATCACGGGGCTCGTGGAGAAGCCGGCCTCTGGAACGGCCCCCTCTAACCTCGCAGTGATCGGCCGCTATGTTCTTCAGCCAGAGATTTTCCCCATCCTCGAGGCCACAAAGCCTGGCTCCGGAGGTGAGATCCAGTTGACCGATGGCCTGAACGCTCTTGCCACCGGCGATATTGCCGGTGGCGTCTATGGGGTTGTCTTCTCGGGTCGCCGCTACGACACCGGGGATCGTCTGGACTACTTGAAGGCAATCGTCCAGGTCGCTAGCTCACGCGATGACCTGGGACCAGACTTTGTGGCCTGGCTTCGCCAGTTCACGGCCACCCAGTAGGGCCGCGTGGAGCTTCCCACACTGCACCACCGTCTGGTGACGGCGAGAGGCCTTCGGCGTCGAGACGCCAGGGCTTTGGAACAGGCGCTTGGTGATAATCGCGGTTGGCTCGAGCCCTGGGAGGCCACAACCCCCTTTATTCGGCCCGGTCAGTTGAGTGCGAGGTCCAGCATTCGAGGCCTACTCGCTGCGGCAAAGGCGCAAACAGCCCTGCCACTGGTGTTGGAGGTCGACCACGAGGTGGTCGGTCAATTGAACGTCTCTCAAATCACCTATGGGTCTCTCTCCTCGGCAACCCTTGGTTACTGGGTGGTCGAAAAGGTCGCCGGGCAGGGCATCACCCCGGTCGCGGTGGCGCTAGCCACTGACTATTTGTTCTTTGAAAAAGGCCTCCACCGGATGGAGGTCTGTATTCGGCCAGAAAACACGGCATCTTTGCGGGTGGTCGAGAAACTGGGCTTCAGATACGAGGGCTTGCGCCGCCGCTTCATCCACATCGATGGCAAATGGGCGGATCATTTCTGCTTTGCCCTGGTGGTGGAGGAAGTGCCCCGGGGGATACTCGCCCGCTTTGAAGCCGGTCAGGTGCCACCGGGAGTGGCCACAATTCCCGAGATTGACTGGGTTAAAGCACGAAACCCCTTGCCCTTACCGCCTAGGTAGTGGATTTTGGGGTGCGTGCCAATACCCGGATTGTGGCCAAAGCGCTCGTAACCTAGAGCCCGTGGAAACCTCAGGAGCTGGGAGCACGATTTTGCTGCTGGTTGCAGCAGCATTGTGGCTTGTTTACCTGGTTCCGCTCTGGATGAGGCGCAGTGAGTACTACGCCACCGAGGTTAATGCCGCGAGGCTTGGCCAGACCCTTCGTCTTCTGGCTAGCACCAGCGAGGCTTCGAAAGAGATCAAGGCCGAGCTAAAAGCTCGGTCCATCGCCAAGAAAGAACGCGAAGCCCAGCGCCAGCTGCGCATCGCGCAGGGCGGCACCTTGAGTGTCGCTGAGCGCCGCAGGCGCACCAAGCAGGTTTTCTCTTTGACCTTTGCTGCTGGAGCAGTCGCCGGTGTCACCGCATTCCTCGCTGGATGGCCGCTTCAAGTGATCTGGGCGTCGAGCACTGTGGCAACGTTTTCGTTCGCGATTCTTAGCCGTTTGAACCGGGTGACCCAGCAAAGCGCCCAAACGCAGCGCCAACACCCGAGCTATGCACCTAGCCGCGCCACCGCTGACCCACGTGCGTGGACGCCAACGCCACTTCCTGAGCCCCGGACGGCCCCCGTTCTTCAGAGCGAGACTGCATTGCCCAGTCGGGATGAGCTTCTGCGCCAAGCACGATCGGCCGCTGTTGCCAAGCGCCCAGAAGAATTTGAAGACGAAGGTCTTGCGGTTGTTTCACCCTTTGCCCGCATGGGTGAGGTTGAGGCTAAGCCCACTGAGCGCCTGAACCTCGATGAGGTTCTTGCCAGGCGCCGGGCTGTTTAGAGCGTCTTCTCCACTGCTATCGTGGGGCTCTCTAAGGGCCTGTAGCGCAGTTGGTAGCGCGCTTCGTTCGCAATGAAGAGGTCACGGGTTCGATTCCCGTCAGGTCCACCGGCACAGCAGGTCGATTTTTGTCACTCCAGCATGACAAAACAAGCAGTTCAGCTACCGTTCTTTTCGATGTCTAGCCGTCCATTGGTAGCATATGGCAGCCCAAAGAGATGGAAAGATGATCACTTTTTACAAGTTGTCGATGGCCCTTTTGTTGACGTTGGTTTTCCTCGTCGTCACCGGAGTCGTTGTTGGTGGGTCTTCGGCTCAGGCCTCAGTGAGCTCGACGAGGGGCACAGATTTCTGGATCACCTTTGACAGCAACAACTCTGCCGCTGGGGATTTACGGGTGTATCTCTCCTCTAATGCGTCCGCCTCGGTTCAGATCGCTTGGCCAAATGGACAGACGACCAGTCACTCTGTGAACGCT
>CAZQIH010000143.1:0-2907 GCA_964593715.1 uncultured Microbacteriaceae bacterium | reverse complement strand
ATTCCTGCTCTCTTTCATCAACGCTCCTTCATCAAGCAGGGCGAGACCACCAAGAGAGTCAAATCCACCAGAGAGCGAGCTCAGGCTCTAGCCGCCGGTCATTCCCTGGCCGACTTCATCCAGGTCGGCGAGAGCGCATGGCGACGCTCCATTGCTCCGAAAGTATTTCCGGATGTGCTCTCTGAGCTGAGGGGTCACATGGACGCCGGTCGCCAAGTCTGGCTGCTGACGGCGAGCCCCGACGTGCTGGCGGGAATCATTGCCCGGGACCTCCGCTTGAGCGGTGCGCTCGGGACAACATTGGAAATCCAGGACGGTCGCTTCACCGGAGAAATCGAAGGCGAGCTCGTCCATGGTCCAATCAAGGCGAAGGCTGCCAAGGACCTTGCGGAATCCTTGGGCGCCAATCTTGCCAAATGCTACGCCTACTCGGACTCAGTAGCGGATGTGCCGCTGCTGGAGTTGGTCGGCAACCCGGTTGCCGTCAACCCTGATCCAGGACTCTTGGCGCTTGCCACCGAACGGGGCTGGCCGATCATCTGGCCCGAGGGAACGAGTCGGCACGAGAAGTCGAGGACCAAAAAGGGCAGAGAAAAGCGCTGACCACTGCCGTGCAGGGGCCAGCGCTCTAGCTCGAAGCGTCTACTTCTTGTTGCGACGCTGGTGGCGAGTCTTGCGAAGCAACTTGCGGTGCTTCTTCTTCGCCATACGCTTGCGGCGCTTTTTGATAACGGAGCCCATTAAGTTTCCTTTAGACGGGGGTGCAAAGAACTGTGTCTCGATTTAGACAACCTGTGGAGTCTAGCGCAGGCTTTGCGCCCTACCCCACCTGGTTCAAATTCTCACCAGAACCAGAGGCATACATCCACTGCGCCACTGCCGATTCTGGGATGCGAAACGATCGACCAAATCGAATTGCTGGCACTTCACCCGAATGCACCATTCGGTAAACGGTCATGGTGGACACCCTCATCATCTCGGCCACCTCGTTGACGGTGAGGAAGCGCATCTGGGACAGAGGGGACGACATGGTTCTCTCGCTTGTGCTGAGGCCTAGGTGGCTGATGTGGTAATCGTTACCTGTCAAACCTTAGGGCCAGCGCGGAAGTGTGTAAAGGGATTATTTCCGAATCCCGGCGATTAGACCCCACGCACGATCGATGGCATCACTGAGTAGTCCGCCCGTCGCCCGGCCAAGAACCGTGAGGTCAACAAAGGGCTCCGCGGTGGTGGTGGCGCCCCCGGTGAAGTCTGCAAGCCACCCGCCAAGTGACACGAGCGGTGTCTTGTCGAGTCGATAGAACCGGTGCTGCCCCTCTTCTCGGACCCGAACGACGCCGGCCTCACGAAGGACCTTCAAATGCTTCGACACTGTGGGCTGGGTAATCCCTAACGCATCGACGAGTTCTCCCACGCTCATCTCGTGATCGTCTCCACTCGCGCGGTGGAGAAGAGTCACGATGTCGCGGCGGGTTTCGTCAGCGAGTACGTCAAAGAGGTCGGTCATAACTCAGTAGCGTACAAGGCCCCCAGGAGGAGTACCATGGCGAGCGCTGTCTGAGATTCAGATAAGGAAGAAGGCTCAGTACCGTGTCGTCGTGGCTGACGTCTCTCACACGTCGCAAGTCATCGAGAATCCCTCGTCGATCTCGATCTGTTTCGCGGGGCGCATCAACTGCAGCGCCCAGTGGGTTCCGCGGCGTCCTCTTCAAGGCCCAGTCACTCCTTGGCGGCCAGGCTTCCACTCTGACAATCGGCACGTTCCTGATCTTGACCGCCATCACCACCACCTTGCTCATGCTCCCAGCGGCCGCCGCTTCGGGTGAAGCCACAAACCTGGCAGACGCAATGTTTACCGCGGTCTCCGCAATCTGTGTCACCGGGCTCACGACCGTGGACATGGCGACCCACTGGTCGCCCTTTGGCCACACCGTCGTCTTCTTGGCCATGCAGATTGGTGGCATCGGAGTGATGACGCTCGCAACGTTGCTCGCTGTCATAGCGTCCAAACGCCTGGGTCTTTCTGCTCGCAAGATGATTGCTGTTGACGTGGACCCCTCGAGGCTGCACGAGCGCGAAGGGCTCGACGGCCACGGGATGCGCTTGGGTGATGTGAAGGGACTTCTTCGCACCGTCCTCATCAGCGTCATCGCGATTGAGGCGGCGCTGGCCGCCATCATCATTCCCCGCCTCTTGATTGCTGGGCTCGAGCCAGTTGATGCGCTCTGGCAGGGTGGCTACCTCGCTGTTTCCTCCTTCACCAACACAGGATTTGTCCCCCTGGTTGATGGGCTCTCGCCATTCGCCAATGACCCGGTGATGGTGTTCACCATCGGAATCGGAGTCTTCTTGGGAAGCCTCGGCTTCCCCGTCATCTATGCACTAGCTCGCGCGGTGAAGACGAGTCGTCGGCGCCGCCGCGGCCTCACCCTCTCCCACGGTCGCGTGGGAATGCACGCCAAGCTCACCCTGGCTACGACCACAATTCTTCTGGTGATTGGAGCGCTCGCGATCGCCGCGCTCGAATGGGGTAACGAGAAGACCCTTGCTACCCAGGACGTGCTCTATCGCCCTATGACGGCGCTGTTCACCTCGATGATGTCGCGCTCCGGTGGATTCAATACCGTGGACACCTCAGAGTTTGGCGGAGCGACGCTTCTGGTTCTCGACATGCTGATGTTTGTGGGTGGCGGCTCTGCATCCACTGCAGGTGGCATCAAGGTCACAACCCTCGCGATTCTCTTCCTCGCCGCATTCGCTGAGTCCCGGGGCGACCAGGACATCGTCGTCTATGAGCGTCGAATCCCTTCGGACACCGTTCGCCTTGCTGTGAGTGTGGTGCTCTGGGGAGCGAGCATTGTGGTTTTAGCCACCATCGCGATTCTCACCATTACCGATGAACCACTC
>CAZQIH010000142.1:0-2908 GCA_964593715.1 uncultured Microbacteriaceae bacterium | reverse complement strand
GCCATGACGTTGTCGATCACGGACCTGTCGAGTATGACCCAGTGGATGACTACCCAAGCTTCTGTATCGCAGCAGCACGCGGCGTTGTGGCGGACCAGGCCGCCGGTGTTGAAGCGCTTGGTGTGGTGTTCGGTGGTTCAGGCAACGGCGAACAAATTGCAGCGAACAAAGTTCCAGGTGCGAGGGCAGCTCTGGTGTGGAGCGTGAACACCGCAGTTTTGGCGCGCGAGCACAACAACGCCAATATCGCAGCGATTGGCGCTCGCCAGCACAGCATCGATGAAGCATTGCTCTTCATTGACACCTTCATTCGCACCCCTTTTAGCGGCGATGAACGGCATGTTCGTCGCATCGCCCAGATTGCCGAATACGAAAACACCGGAGCAATCAGCGGCTTTAGCATTGGCTCGTAGTCAGCGATGCCAGAAGGCCACACCGTCCACAGGGTCGCGAGGCTTTTTGATGCCCTTTTCGTGGGGCGCGCCATTGAGGCGTCATCACCCCAGGGCCGTTTCAGCCAGGGCGCAGCGAGTATCTCCGGTCGCACCATCGCGGGGGTTGAGGCGGTCGGCAAACAGTTGTTCATCGATCTGGATAACGGTCTCGTCGTCCGAGTGCACCTCGGAATCTATGGCGCCTGGGATGTGGCAACACATCCGGACAACTCCGAGGTCGCTCGGGTCTTGACCTCGCTGGGTGCGCCCAGGTCCAGAGCCAGGCGCTTTGGCGAATCAGAGGGCGACCGTGATGCGCCAGATTTGTTCCCGCCACTTCCCATTGGTCAAGTTCGCCTCAGAATGGTGACTGAGGACGTCGTGGCGGATCTTCGCGGACCCACAGCCTGTGAAGTCATCACGCGCGAAGCGGCCGACGCTGTGAGAGATCGCCTCGGGCCAGATCCGCTGGTCACCACTGGTACCCGGGGTCAAAAGGTCTTTACCCAGCGATTACTCGCTACTAAGCGTCCGATTGGTTTGGTGTTGATGGACCAGTCGGTTGTTGCCGGGATTGGCAACGTTTATCGGGCTGAGATTCTTTTTCGCCACCGGTTGGACCCCTACCGGCCAGCATCGTCGCACACTCCGGAGTTAGCCGCCGAACTGTGGAGAGACTGGGGCGCCCTGCTGCGCGATGGCATCGCCACCGGGGTCATGCTCACCCGGGATGATCTAAGCCCGAGCCAGAGAAAGAAAGCGCTGCGCTCTCCGAAAGATCGTCATTGGGTCTACAAGCGCGAAGGCCAAGAATGCCGGGTCTGTGGAAGTGTTGTTGCCATGGACGTCATGGCTGCGAGAAAGCTCTATTTTTGTCCCTCCTGCCAGGCCTCCTAAACCCACTGCGAACGAGGAATCATGATCATCACCCACGCGAAAATCTATGGCGAATCTGAGCGAACCCTGATGGATATTGCCCTCGATGGTGAGCGCATTGTGGCCCTTGGACCCGCCGGGTCACTGGACACCACGGGCCACGAGATTGTTGATGCAGATTCGCGCGTAGTTATGCCAGGGCTGTGGGATGAGCACGTTCACTTTGGTTTGTGGGCGCAGCGTCGTCGCTGGGTGGACCTCTCTATGGCTACCTCTGCTGCCGAGGCCGCGGCGATTATGGGCCAAGCGGTTCGTGAACGCGGGGACACTCTTGGGGGAGCGGTGCTCATCGGGGCCGGCTATCGCGATGGCCTGTGGAGCGATCAGAAATCAACGGCCTTGCTGGACTCTCACACCGGCACTGTCCCGGTCTTGCTGCTCTCGGTGGACGTGCACTCGTGCTGGGTTAACACCCCAACCCTCAGAGCCTTCGATGTTAAGGGCCACGATCTCGATGGGTCTTTGAGCGAGCAGGAGTGCTTTGATCTGACCGTTGCCGTGGGGTCAGTGGATGATGCCACCCTCGACTCGTGGGTGCTGGAAGCCGCTCACGCGGCGGCGGCCAGGGGAGTAGTCGGAATCGTCGATTTGGATATGGCCTACAACTCGGTGGTGTGGCGCAGGCGGGCAGCTGGTGTTGAGGGCCGGTACCCCCTGCGCGTCGAAGCTGGCGTATACCCCGAGCACCTCGAGCGTGCGATTGCTGATGGCCTGCACACCGGCACTGAATTAGCCCCGGGAATCTCGATGGGGCCGTTCAAAATCATCACCGATGGGTCTTTGAACACCAGAACCGCGCACTGCGTTGAGCCCTATCTGGGTGTTGAAGGGGACGTTCGCGGCGGCATGAACTTCGATGTGGCAGAAATTGAACGTCTCCTGGTGCGGGCGCACCAGTCGGGGTTCGCGCTCGCCGTCCACGCCATCGGTGATGAGGCAAACCGCCTCATTCTCGATGTTATGGAGGCCAACGGCCTTGGCGGGCGCATTGAACATGCTCAGCTCGTGCGCGACGCTGACTTTCCGCGCTTCTCAAAGCTCGGCGTAATCGCAAGCGTTCAACCCGAGCATGCGGTGGATGACCGCGACGTGACTGACGTCTATTGGGCCGATCGAGCAGATCGCGCTTTTGCGCTTCGCCGTTTGGTGGACAGCGGGGCGCAGTTAATTCTTGGCTCGGATGCGCCAGTGGCGCCCCTGGACCCGTGGGTCTCCATTGCCGCTGCAATCACCCGCACCAGAGATGGCCGGGAGCCCTGGCACCCCGAGCAGGCATTGACCCTGGATGAGGCAATTCGTTTTTCGACAAGGACTTCGGTGGCTGTGGGCCAACCAGCTGACCTCGTGATTCTTGATGCTGACCCACGGTGGCTTGTTGATGCATGTGGCTCTAACGCCTCAGCCGCGAGTGACGCGGTGCGGCAGATGCCCGTGTGGATGACAATCTCGCAGGGCGTGGTCACCCACGGGACGAGTGTGTAACTGGAGGGGATGACGGGAATCGAACCCGCACCATCAGTTTGGAAGACTGAGGCTCT
>CAZQIH010000141.1:0-2928 GCA_964593715.1 uncultured Microbacteriaceae bacterium | reverse complement strand
GTGGAGCCTAGGGGAATCGAACCCCTGACCTCCTGCTTGCAAAGCAGGCGCTCTACCAATTGAGCTAAGGCCCCTCATATTTAGTTGTGTGGTCTTGCGTGGGGCTACCAGGACTTGAACCTGGGACCTCTTCGTTATCAGCGAAGCGCTCTAACCACCTGAGCTATAGCCCCGAAGACCGAATACGACATTAGCGTAAGGAGGCCGTTCGCTCCCAATCGGCTAGGTGTTAGTGAACCCCACCGTCAGTCCCCCGGTGTAGCGGGCGATGGCGTTGTACAAGACCGCGCCCACTGATCCCAGAACAGTCAGCGACACGATGTTGATAAGCGCGCCAACAAATGCAAGCAACAACACCTGTCCAAACTCGAGCAAAGCA
Organism: uncultured Microbacteriaceae bacterium; assembly: GCA_964593715.1. Taxonomy (GTDB): domain Bacteria; phylum Actinomycetota; class Actinomycetes; order Actinomycetales; family Microbacteriaceae; genus Pontimonas. Next base: position 2,549 of record CAZQIH010000141.1, on the reverse strand, counting down.
AGAACGCCACCGCCGCCATCACCGAGGATGTCGCCAATGACGCCTTCCAAAGCACCGATAACACCGACCGCGCTCAGCAAGAGCCAACTCAGAATCACAGTCAAAAAGACGGCGACCGAGATGGCGACCGCCACCATGGCGGAGACCTTCACTGCCGACCACAGGTCGATGTAAACGAGGTTCAGACGAACCTGTTTCGCCGTCGCCACAGAGGCTTTCCTGGTCGGAACTTCTGTCTCAGGAGTGGTCATTCGGCTTCTGCTTTCTCGTCCTCGGCCGGTGCTTCTTGCTCGAGACTACTACCGTCTTCTGAGCCTTCGAGGTCCCGATCCTGGTTTCTTGCAATACCAAGAACGGTATCTTCCTCGTCCATCCTCGCAAAAACAACACCCATGGTGTCTCGGCCCTTGGCGGGAACCTCATTAACTCCCGAGCGGACGACCTTGCCGCTTTCTAAGACGACGAGCACTTCGTCGTCTTCGCCGACAATCAAGGCGCCAGCCAAACCGCCCCTCGTCTCCGAGAGTTTTGCGACCTTGATACCGAGGCCGCCGCGCTGCTGAGGTCGGTACTGATCAACAGCCGTGCGCTTGGCATAGCCGCCCTCAGTAACCACGAACACGAAGCCTTCGTCGGTAACAACGGACGCTGAGAGTAACTGGTCTTCGCCGCGGAAATGCATGCCGATAACACCAGCGGTGGAGCGACCCATGGGCCGCAGAGTGGTGTCTGTGGCACTAAACCTCAGGGACATGCCCCCGCGGGATACCAAGAGAATGTCATCACCGTCGTTGATCAACATCGCGGAGACCAATTGGTCGTCGTCCTTGAGGTTGATGGCGATAATTCCGCCAACACGGTTGGTGTCATATTGCGTGAGCTCGGTCTTCTTGACCATGCCCTGCTTGGTGGCGAGCACGAGATACTGCGCAGCCTCGTAGTTCGCAATATCAAGAATTTGGGCGATGTCCTCTCCTGGCTGCAAAGCCAGGAGGTTTGCGACGTGTTGACCCTTAGCGTCGCGACCAGCTTCTTGGACCTCGTAGGCCTTTGCTCGGTAAACCCGACCCGTTGTCGTGAAGAACAAGAGCCAGCGGTGAGTAGTGGTGACGAAGAAATGCTCGACGACGTCATCAGCGCGCAGTTGCGCGCCCTTTACTCCCTTGCCGCCACGGTGTTGGCTGCGGTAGCTGGCGCTCTTGGTGCGCTTGATATATCCACCACGGGTCACAGTGATGACCATTTCCTCTTCAGGAATCAGGTCCTCATTAGTCATCTCACCGTCGTAGGTGGCAAGGATTTCGGTGCGTCGGTCATCACCGTAGCGATCTGTGATCTCTCGAAGTTCGTCACTCACAATCGTGCGTTGACGCTCTTCGGAGGCGAGGATTGCCTTGAATTCGGTAATCATGGCCTCAAGTTCAGCGGCCTGTTCCACAATCTTCTGACGCTCCAGCGCCGCCAAACGGCGCAACTGGAGGTTCAGAATCGCTAGGGCCTGGTCGTCATCGACGCCCAAAAGCTTCTTGAGCCCCTCTTTGGCTTCCTCAACGGTGGGTGACTTGCGAATGAGAGCAATGACCTCGTCAAGAGCATCCAATGCCTTGAGGTAACCGCGCAGGATGTGGGCGTCCGCCTCGGCTTTATCCAAGCGGAACTGAGTGCGTCGAACGATGACCTCAATCTGGTGGGTCACCCAATACGTGATGAACGCATCCAGAGTCAACGTCCGTGGCACGCCGTCGACAATGGCCAGCATGTTGGCGCCAAAGTTTTCTTGCAAGGAGGTGTGCTTATACAAGTTGTTCAACACAACTTTGGCGACAGCGTCGCGCTTGAGCACGATCACCAAGCGCTGACCGGTGCGACCAGAGGTCTCATCACGGATATCCGCGATACCCGTCAGCTTGCCTTCTTTGACCAGGTCAGCAATCTTGATCGCGAGATTGTCGGGATTGACCTGGTAGGGCAGTTCGGTGACTACAAGACAGGTGCGTCCTTGGATTTCTTCCACCGTGACAACGGCCCGCATTGTGATGGACCCGCGACCGGTCCGATAAGCGTCGTGAATTCCCTTGGATCCAAGAATCTGCGCGCCGGTGGGGAAATCTGGGCCCTTCACCAAGCCAAGTGCTGCCTCCAGAAGCTCTTCGCGGCTGGCGGTGGGGTGAGCAAGGTGCCACTGCGCGGCCTCGGCAACCTCGCGCAGGTTGTGTGGGGGGATATTGGTCGCCATACCGACTGCGATACCGACTGACCCGTTGACCAAAAGGTTGGGGAAGCGGCTTGGCAAAATGGCCGGTTCTTGGGTACGACCGTCGTAGTTGTCCTGAAAATCAACGGTGTTCTCTTCAATGTCACGCACCATCTCGAGCGCAAGATTGGCCATCTTGGTCTCCGTATAACGAGGAGCTGCCGCGCCATCGTTTCCGGGACTACCAAAGTTTCCCTGGCCAGCAGCCAAGGGATAGCGCATGCTCCAAGGCTGGACCAAGCGAACAAGCGCGTCATAAATAGCGCTGTCACCGTGCGGGTGGAACTTACCCATG
>CAZQIH010000140.1:0-2933 GCA_964593715.1 uncultured Microbacteriaceae bacterium | reverse complement strand
CTGGTGAAGTTTTTGGCGGCCTCCCGGCCGCTGTCGATTCAGGTGCACCCCGATGCCGTTCAAGCGGCAGCGGGTTTCGCAAGAGAAGAGGCCGAGCGATTAGCAATTGATTCTCCGCGGAGAACCTTCAAAGACGAACACCCGAAGCCGGAACTCCTCATTTCTCTCTCGGAGAGTTTTGATGCCCTGTGGGGATTGCTCCCCTCGACATTGAGGGCCGAGCGGCTTCAACGCTGTGCAGCAAATGGGCTCGCTACGCGCACCGTCCAGGGCTTGAGTGAGTTGACGGATCAGGATGCCTTGGCCAGCGTGCTCGCTGGAGGGGACCGGGTCGACACCTGGGCGGACGATCTGACGGCCTGGTGCGTGCTTGACGATGATGGCGATGCGCCAGAGGGATATCTCGAGAAAGCGATTTTTCGACAGATTGTCGACGCGTTCCCTGGTGACCGCGGAATCGTGGTGGCTTTTTTGATGCACACTCTTCGCCTCAAACGCGGAGAAGCGTTGTTTGTCTCACCTGGTGAGATCCACGCCTATGTGGGCGGGTTTGGTCTAGAAGTGATGTTGCCCAGCGACAACGTTGTTCGGGGCGGGCTGACCTCAAAGCACCAAGATCCGGGGCTTTTCCTCCAGACGGCAACGGCGCCACCAATGGAGACGCCGCCACTGGTGTTGCCGGTTACCCGTGATGGGCGCGCTGTCTATGAGAGCGCCGCCATGCCCTTCCGTGTTTCTGGCATCACCGGGGACGTCCAGATCCCAGACATCTCCACAGCCATGATTCTTGGAGAGCGTGGAAACTTGTCGTTATCTACAACCGGGGCGAAACAAGACGTTGAACGTGGTGAGGTCTATTTCGTCGAAGGAGAAGGCGAGCCTCTTGAAGTCAGGGGTGAGGGCGCCGCATGGCTCGTTGAGCCCCGGGCAAACTAGACCGATCTCAGGTTTGCTGGGTTTTTTACAAACCATTCGTAGGCGTCTGCGATGCCCTCGCGAAGTTCCCACCGAGGCTTCCACCCCAGGGCGTGAAGTCGCGAGCTATCGAGCATCTTTCTTGGTGTGCCATCTGGTTGAGACAAGTCGTGGTTGATGGAGCCTTCGAAACCCACAGTCTCCGCCACGAGCGCCGCCAAGTCGGAGCTTGAGATTTCCTGCCCGGAGCCGACGTTAATGGTTTCGGGGTCGTCGTAGTGCTCCAAGAGGAACACCACCGCTGAGGCCAAATCATCAACGTGCATAAATTCACGAAGTGGCGAACCTGTTCCCCAGATGGTTACTGATTCATCGCCCGACACCTTTGCCTCGTGGAAGCGACGGATAAAGGCAGCCAGAACGTGTGAATTCTTGGGGTGGTAATTGTCGTTTGGCCCATACAAGTTAGTCGGCATGGCAGAAATCCAGCGGTGACCATATTGCTTCCGCATTGCCTGAACCTGGAGAATGCCAGCGATTTTCGCGATGCCATACGCGCTGTTGGTTTCTTCGAGCGCTCCGGTGAGTAACGATGATTCCTTGATGGGCTGCTCAGCGAACTTGGGATAGATACACGACGAACCCAGAAAAAGCAGGCGCGCGACGCCCGCCTGGTGGGCGGCGTCCATGACGTTCAGCTGAATCTGGAGATTGTCGCTCAAGAACTCGGCCGGGTAGGTGTCATTCGCGTGAATGCCGCCGACTTTGGCGGCGGCGTCAATAACCACGTCTGGCTTGATGCGCGCCATCATCTCCAGAACTGCGGGTCGGTTCGTGAGGTCGAGTTCAGAGGACGAGAAGCCGACGAGGTTGGTGAAACCCTGACTCTCGAGGTGACGCCAGATTGCCGAGCCTGCGAGGCCTCGGTGGCCAGCGACGTAAATCGTGTCGGTCTTGTTCATGATGTCCCTCAGTTGCGGATTCACTCACTAGCCTAAAGCGAGAACACCAGAAAGGCCCACGCCCATGGCAGAACCGAAGCTCCTTGTCGTGCTTCCGACGCTCGGGACCAGGTTGGACCTTCTTTCCGAGGCACTGGATTCGTGTGTCGAGGCCGCGGCGAGCGTCCCGCTCACCATTGCCGTGATCGTGCCGAAGAAGGCATCGCAGGCCCGCCAGTTAGCCAAGACAGCTGGCGCTCGCGTCATTGATGATCCAGGCAGCGGCATGGCGGCTGCGGTCAACGCGGGACTAGCGTCCGCAACCTCGGAGCACTACTACGTATGGGTCGGCGATGATGATCGATTGGTCGCTAGCGGTATCGCTGCTCTTGTTGATGAGCTAGAGAGAGATACCAATGCGGTGGCGGCACACGGGCAGTGCGACTACATCACGCACTCGGGAGCGGTGATTGGAACCAGCGGTGCTGGAGCGTTGGCCAGGTTCTTGCTCCCCTGGGGGCCAAACCTCATCCCTCACCCTGGAACCGTTATCCGCATGTCAGCATTGCGCTCCATTGGATTCTTTGACCCTGCTCTGAACTACGCCCTAGATCTCGACGTGTTCTTGAAACTGCGCGCCACGGGCACATTTGTTAGCCGCCCTGTTGTCTCAGCGCAGTTCCGCTGGCACCCAGAATCTTTGACGGTCGCTGATCGTCACGCCTCCAGCTCGGAGGCGATGGCAATCAAGCGCCGCCATTTGCCGGCGTGGGTCAGGCCACTCAGTCCCCTCTGGAACTGGCCGGTCGCGTGGGCGTCGATGATTGCCTCCGAACTCGTCAGCGCTCGCGCACGACGCCTGCCGTAGGGGCCCAAGGCTTGCTTCTGCGCTAGCCTTTCGGGGTGACGTGGTTAGTGACCGGTGGAGCCGGATATATCGGGTCCCATGTCGTTCGACACCTACTCGGTGCAGACATCGGGGTAGTTGTTCTTGATGATTTATCGACGGGCCGTCGGGGATTCGTTCCAGAGGGCGTTCCTTTCATTGAGGCCTCACTGCTCGATACCGATGCCGTG
>CAZQIH010000139.1:0-2971 GCA_964593715.1 uncultured Microbacteriaceae bacterium | reverse complement strand
CCGCCCAGAGACCCCCAGTGTGACAAGCCTGCAGGAGTATGCCGCGGCGAGGAAACTCTGATGTCCTATGCCGCCAGGCTCGACGCCCTGACGAGATCCGGTCCTGCGCTGTGTGTGGGAATTGATCCCCATCCCGCGCTTCTTGAAAACTGGGGCTTTGATGACACCGCAGGTGGGCTGGAGAGTTGGTCACGGTTGGTGGCCGACGCGGTGAAGTCCTCTGGGGTCCACATCGTGAAGCCCCAGGTCGCGCTTTTTGAGCGCATGGGCGTTGCCGGAATGAGTGCCTTGTCTAGACTGCTGGGTCTTTTGCGCGAGGCCGGTCTGCTCGTCATTGGAGACGCTAAGCGCGGGGATATCGGATCGACGATGGAGGGCTACGCCGATGCTTGGTTGCGGCCAGGTTCAGACTTTGAGGTCGATGCGCTCACGGTCGTGCCCTACCAGGGCCTTGGCGCGCTGGAGCCGGCACTCGAGCGAGCCCACAGCCATGACAAGGGTGTTTTCGTCCTGGCGGCGACCTCAAACCCGGAAGCTCACGTAACCCAGAGTGCCCGTCGTCATGACGGTCACACTGTCGCAGGAGGAGTACTGCACGACCTGGTGGGGTGGGTGGTGACCCACAGTGCGAGTCCGGAGAATTACGGCGTCGTGGTCGGTGCGACGCTAGAGCTCGAGACCCTGGGAGTTGACCTCGCGGCGCACCCCGCAGTGCCCGTGCTAGCGCCTGGTTATGGTGCTCAGGGTGCGACCCTTGGTTCCTCTCGGCAGAAATTTGCAAGCTCCAGGCATGTTATTCCCGTGGTCGCGCGTTCTCTGCTCGATGCTGGCCCGGATGGCTTCGCCCCGGCAATCGAACAAGCGCTCTCCGAGGTGGCGTCTGCGTGAGTAAGTTCGACGCGCAAGCCCTCTCGGCCAAAGGTGCGGCTCTACGCAGCGCGCGAGCCGCGTTGAAACGGGAGCTTTCCGAGGGGCGTCACTCCTTGCTCGAGCTCTTCGACCGGGCAGGGGAGCCGGGTTGCGACAGCGTACTCTCCGGGCTTCGAGTGGAATGGTTTCTCCGCTCCATCCCGGGGTTCGGCGTGACTAAGGCGGCGCGTCTGCTCGAGCGTCTGCAGATAAATCCTCGAGCAACGCTCGGTGGATTACGTGTTCGCCAACGATCTCTCCTCCGTTCAGAGGTTGTTGCCCTGCATCGGCGCTACTTCGCTGCATCTAGGGGGCAGCTTGTGATCCTTGTTGGGCCCTCCGGTGTCGGCAAGGGCACGGTAGTGTCCTGGATCACCGAGCATCACGCGGACTTTGTGGTGAGCGTGTCCGCGACAACGAGACCACCGCGCGCAGGCGAAATTGAGGGGATTCACTACTTTTTCGTGACCGATCAGCGTTTCGATCAGTTGGTCCGAGATAGGGAGCTGCTCGAGTGGGCAAGCGTCCACGGTCTGCACAGGTATGGGACTCCCCGCGAAGCGGTAGAAGCACAGATGGACGCCGGACTCAACGTCATTCTTGAAATAGACATTCAGGGAGCGAGGCAGGTCAAACGGGCGATGAAGGGCGCGCTCAGCATCTTTGTCGCGCCGCCAAGTTTTGAAGAACTCGAGCGAAGGTTGGCCAGCAGAGGCACCGAGAACGAGGCAGAGCGCACTGTCCGACTCGCTACCGCCCGGTCTGAGCTCTCTGCCTCGGGGGAGTGTGATTACGTGGTGGTCAACGAGCGCGTGGACGTCACCGGCCAAAGCATCGTAGACTTGGTAAAAGCGTCGACTTCGACGGCGCCCAACAAGGAGTGAGTATGTCCCTGCACCGCGACGGAATCATTAGGCCGCCCATTGACGAGCTGTTGACCACGGTGGATTCGAAGTATCAGCTTGTCATCTTTGCCTCTAAGCGTGCCCGTCAAATCAACGAGTACTACTCCGACCTGGGTGATGGAAACCTGTATGACCACGTAGGGCCTTTGGTGCCCTCAACCATGGACGAGAAGTCCCTCAGCATCGCTCTTCGTGAAATCAACGAGGGCAAGCTGGTTCTTCACCGCGCGACTGCCTGATTCCATGTCCCACGCCGATCAGGCGGTAAGGCCTCCCTCGATTGTCGTGGGGGTGACCGGTGGTATCGCTGCGTACAAAGCTGTAACGCTTGTTCGTGAGCTAGTCCGCGGAGGGGCTGATGTCACTGTAATTCCGACGGCTTCGGCGCTCAAGTTTGTCGGTCTTCCCACCTGGGAGGCGATTTCTCGCAACCAGGTCCACACAGGGCTCTTCGATGGAGTGGCCGAGGTGCGCCACGTAGCCGTGGGGCAGGGTGCTGACCTGGTGATTATTGCTCCGGCCACAGCGCATGCCCTGGCGCAGTTGGCCGGGGGTTTCGCTGGGGACCTCTTGGGGACCACGGTGTTAGCGAGCAAGGCACCTGTGCTGGTTGCACCGGCTATGCACACAGAAATGTGGGAGAACCCCGCAGTCCAGGCCAACGTGGAGACATTGTCCAAGCGCGGCGTTCACCTCGTGGGACCGGTGAGCGGAGAGCTGACGGGGGGCGACACTGGCGTCGGTCGTATGGCGGAGCCCGACGAGATCGCCGCGCGCGCGTTTGGTCTACTGCGACCCCAAACCTGGGTTGGACGAAAGGTTCTCATCTCCGCCGGTGGAACTCGAGAAGCCCTCGATCCAGTGCGCTACATCGGCAACCGCTCATCCGGTGCGATGGGCGTTGCGATAGCCCGCGCAGCCCTCCAGCGAGGAGCTACTGTCACCCTTGTTCACGCGAATCTTGAGGTCCCTGTGCCCAGTGGTGTCGCCACTGTTGCGGTTGGTTCGGTCCAGGAGATGAGAGTGGCCATGCTCGCGCATGCGCCTGAAGCCGAGGTCATCGTCATGGCGGCTGCAGTCGCTGATTGGGTGCCCGAGCGCGTGTCGAGTTCCAAGATCAGCAAGCGCGACGTGGGTGAGGTGTGGGCTCCGGTTTT
>CAZQIH010000138.1:0-2987 GCA_964593715.1 uncultured Microbacteriaceae bacterium | reverse complement strand
GGTGTGACCGGGTCGATACAGGGCCAAGAGTTTGCTAACGCTGTGAGCCAAGTCGCCACCGCCGCATCAAGAGACGATGTAACCCCCGTGATTACCGGCGTGCTGCTCGATATCTCGGCCACCGGCCTTGCCATGATGGCAACGGACCGCTACCGGGTTGCAGCCAAAGAGCTGCCGTGGTCGGGTGAGGGTATTGGCGCGGAAGGTCTACAAGCACTAATTCCCGCTCGCACTCTCGCGGAGATTGGTAAGACGTTCGGGCAGGCACCTGAGATCACCATTACGATTGCCACCGGCGGCGATCGCGAGCTCGTTGCGTTTAGCTCTGCAGATCGCACGGTAACAAGCCTTCTCATCAAAGGTACTTTCCCGCCCGTTCAGAAACTTTTCCCTGAATCAAGTCCGAATTACGCAGTAGTAAGCACCCAAGACTTAGTTGAAGCAACGCGTCGCGTCGCCTTGGTTCTGGAGCGCGAAGCACCCCTTCGCTATTCATTTACTAGCGATGGTGTTGCTTTGGAGGCCCTAGGGTCTGAACAAGCTCAGGCTTCGGAGACAATTGATGGCCACATTGTCGGTGCCGATTGCATTGTTTCCCTCAAGCCACAGTTCCTCATTGACGGTCTAGCCGCTGCTCACAGTGAGTTTGTGCGAATTGCCTTCACGCAGACCGATAACCCCAATAAGCCAGGGCCGGTACTGATCACCGCGCAGAAGTCCCATGATGGTGACGACTCGCAAAACTATAGGTATCTACTGCAGCCCAACTTACTTATGCGATAACGGCGTAACGCCGTGTGGGTCGAAAAGCTAGAAATTACTGGGTGGCGTAACCATGGCCAATCTGTGCTCGCTTTTCAGCCCGGGACCACAATTCTCATTGGTCCAAACGGTCAAGGAAAAACCAACATTGTTGAGGCCTTGCTCTATCTCGCAACTCTTGGGTCTCACAGGGTTTCCAGCTCTCAGCCACTCATCAACGACGAAGCCCAATCGGCCACCGTATACGCGGACCTTAGGCATGATGAACGATCCGTCGGTGTGGGGTTAACGCTCAAACGCAAGGGTTCGACGGATGCGCAAGTAAATGGGGTTAGGGCAAAGACCTCCGATATTCCCCATTGGGTGTCGGTCGTCATGTTCGCTCCCGAGGACACCGCCATTGTTCGGGGGGAACCAGGCGACCGGCGGGCTTTCATGGATCAGCTGGTCATCAGCGCGAGCCCATCGATGGCTGCGGTTTATCAAGACTTCGATCGAGTTCTTAAGCAGCGGAACTCTCTGCTCAAGACCCTCAAGCTGTCATCGTCTCGTGACACCACCACTCTTTCCGTATGGAGTGAGAAATTCGTCGATTTGGCGACACAGATTGTGGTCGCACGGCAGCGTTATCTCCGAGAGGTGATGCCCTTAGCCACGCAAAATTATGCGCGTTTAGCCGGCAATGATGTTCTTGACTTTCGCTATGTGCCAAGTATGCCCTTGGTCTCTGAGGCTAGTGACCTCGGTGACCCGGCCGTTGTTTCACAGTTGCTGGCTCAGGGCATTGCTGACAGAGCGCGAGAAGAAATCGATCGTGGCATGAGTCTGGTCGGGCCCCATCGAGATGACGTTGAATTCATGATTTCGGGCAAACTTGGGAGGACACACGCGAGCCAGGGAGAGACGTGGTCTTTGGCGCTGAGTCTGCGGCTTGGTACAGCACAGTGGTTGCGCCAAGAACGAGCTAGTGGCGATCCAATAATTATCCTCGACGATGTTTTTTCTGAGCTGGACAAGTCGAGAAGAGAAAGACTTGTTGATCTTGTCAGCGACTATTCCCAAATAATTGTGACGGCAGCCGTGGAAGAAGATTTACCTCGTGCTCTGGGCGGTGTACTCATTGATGTAGCGGCGGGGGTAGTGAGCCCACGATGATGTCCAAAATCTCGGAGCCCGGCAACGTCTACCAACGATTCCGCCAGCAGTTTGGCGGCTATACCCCACGTCCCACTAAAGATGTCAGCCCAGAGGGTAGTGAAGCGTATGGCGTAGGGCGGGACCCTGGTTCTTTTGCCGAGGCGATGGAGAGTCTGACTTTCTCTATGGGGTGGGGAGCTGATATCGCCCGCGCAGAGTTGATGGAGCAGTGGCCCGGGATTGTCGGGTCTGATGTGGCTGCTCACGCGATCCCTGTTGGGGCAAGTGAGGGTGTCATGGAGATTCAGTGTGACTCCAGCGCCTGGGCAACGCAGCTTCGTTTGATGCGCTCCACGCTCCTGGAATCACTGACCCAAAAGTTCCCCAACGCGGGGATTGTGGAACTCAGCATCAAAGCACCGGGTGCCCCCTCTTGGAAACATGGCCGGCGCTCGGTTCCAGGGCGCGGCCCGCGCGATACTTACGGTTAGTAACCCCTAATTGGTGGTGGAGAAATAATTCTCTCCCCACAGGGCCTAAATCAGCCGTTTCGCAAGGCCCCATCGATAGACTTGGGACAGTTCGCGAGATGCCAAAAAACCGGATTTTTTGGATGACGAACCGCACTGAAGGAGATCTTAACTAATGAGCGATGCGCCGAAAAAAACTTCCGATGAAAGTTCCTACGGCGCCAGCGACATTCAGGTCCTTGAAGGCCTAGAGGCAGTGCGTAAAAGGCCCGGTATGTATATCGGGTCGACCGGCCCCAGGGGCCTTCACCACTTGGTCTATGAGATTGTCGATAACTCGGTGGACGAGGCGCTTGCCGGCCACTGTGATCTGATCGACGTTGTAATTCTTGCCGATGGCGGCGTCCGTGTTTCGGATAACGGTCGCGGCATTCCTGTCGATGAGCACCCTGTCGAGAAAGTGTCTACGGTCCAGGTTGTTCTCACTACCCTGCATGCGGGTGGAAAATTCAACAACACCGACGAGGGCGGAAACGCCTACAAGGTGTCGGGCGGGCTGCACGGGGTGGGCGTCTCGGTGGTGAACGCCCTGTCCGAATGGCTGGAACTGACCGTCTG
>CAZQIH010000137.1:0-3053 GCA_964593715.1 uncultured Microbacteriaceae bacterium | reverse complement strand
TCGTCACCGACATGAACCTCGACGCCGCCAAGGGCACTGTTGCGCTTCTCGACGGGAGTGAGCGTGGGCACGAGGCGCACGCTCTCGACGTGACACAGCCTGAGCAGGCCACCGCCATTGCCAACGACATTTCTGCCCGCCACGGTCTTGATGCGTGGGTGAGCAACGCTGGGGTGTCCAAGATGAAGAAATTCGTCGACATCACTGCCGATGACTACAACTTCACGCTGGATGTGAATCTGAAGGGCGTCTTCTTCTGCGGCCAAGCAGCCGCGAACGCGATGATTGCCCAGGGTACAGGTGGAACAATTGTGAACACCGCCTCTATGGCTGGCAAACAGGGCCGCGTCCCCTTCCTGGCCGATTATGTGGCCTCCAAGTTTGGTGTTGTGGGTTTGACGCAGGCAATGGCCTTTGAGCTTGCCCCCTTCAACATCACGGTCAACTCTGTGTGCCCAGGCTTTGTCGCAACCCCGATGCAAGAGCGCGAACTTGCTTGGGAAGCGGAGCTCAAGGGATCGACCCCCCAAGAGGTCAAAGAATCCTGGATAGCGGATACCCCGCTAGCCAGGTTGCAAAAACCTGAGGACGTAGCAGACGCCGTTGGCTTCCTGCTCTCCTCTAAGGCTCGTTTCATTACGGGCGAGGCGCTGTCGGTAAACGGCGGCGCCTACATGGACTAGGCGCTCAGATTGGGCATCTAGCAAACACCACCAAGAGAAAGGAAGGCACGCACGTGAAGAGACCATTCACTAAAGCGTTTGCCATTGCCGGAGCTACTGCACTTGTAGCTGCAGGGTGCGCCACCGGCACGGGCGCCGAGGTTGAAGCCTCGAGCGTCGGCGAAGTTGAGGCCGACACGTCGGCAACAGTTCGCATCCTCATGGAGGCTGTCCCCGACACTGACATCGTTCAGGGTCTTGTTGCAGACTTCAACGCCGAGTATCCAGACATCACCATCGAAATCGAAGCACTCGCTTTCGACCAGATGCGCGACAAGCTGATCGCATCGTTCCAATCTTCGGAGCCCACCTACGACCTGATCGTGGCGGACAACCCTTGGATGGATGACTTCGCACCAGCTGGCTTCTTGGAGCCACTGGATGACCGCATCGCCAACACTCCTGACTTCGACCACGAGGACTTCTTTGGTCCTCTGCGCGAGATCACCGATGTTGATGGCGTGACCTACGGTGTGCCGTTCTACAACTACGCGCTGGGTTACCTCTACAACGAGCAGGCTCTGGCAGATGCGGGCGTTAGCGTCCCCACCTCGCTTGATGAGCTCGTGGCAACCTCCGCAACGTTGACCACTGGTGGCCAGACTGGGCTTGCAATGCAGCCACAGCGCGGTTACAAGATCTTCGAAGAGTGGGCAAACTTCCTGTTCGCAGCGGGTGGCTCCATCTACAACGAAGACGGTTCTGGAGCGCTTGACAGCCCCGAGGCAGCTGCTGCTCTCGAGGCTTACATCGAGCTCTACAACAACTCAGCTCCCGAGAACAGCCTGAACTGGGCCTTTGACGAGGCTTTCCGTTCAGTCTCGACTGGCGAGTCCGCAGCAATGGTCAGCTACAACTGGAACCTGCCTAAGCTCAACGGACCAGACTCCGGTGACTTGGCTGGCAACTTCAAGCTTGCCCCCATGCCTGGTGGCAAGCAGGTTCTTGGTTCATGGAGCTGGGCGATTCCAACCAACTCAGCAGCACCCGATGCCGCATGGGCATTCGTGTCTTGGATTACCTCCAAAGACGTTGATGTCAAGCGCATGATCGCCGGTGGTGCAGCCATCCGCCAGAGCACACTCGAAAACGAGTCTGTTTTGGCCGAAGGCTTCGGAGCTGACTACTACGCGGCAATCATCGCCATTCTCTCCAACGCAGCACCTCTCTCTGAGGGTGCCGGCGGTGAAGAGATGATCCAGGCGGTAGGAACCGAACTGAGTGAGGCAGTTGCTGGCACCAAGAGCGTTGAAGAAGCGCTCAAGGCCGCCAACGACGCCATCAACACCATTCAGGGTTAGTCTCTGAACCGATGAAGGGAAGCCCAACAGCAACGAAAAGCTCTGCCAGCTGGTTCCAGCTGCGGATGCTCGCACCGCTTATCGCGGTTGCGGCGGTTGCTGTTGGGCTACCCCTTTTCTATACGCTCTACCTCAGCGTCACGGACTTCACCCTCACCCAACGCGGTGTTGCTCAGTTCGTCGGCGCTGATAACTATCTCGGCAGCCTCGCTAACCCCAGCCTCTGGGGGGCCATTGGCAACACCGCCGTTTATGTTCTTATCGCCGTCTCTCTCGAGACGGCTCTTGGCCTTCTGATTGCTCTGGCGCTGCAGCGTCAGAAATGGGCCAGGGATTTGACCAGGGCCATGCTCTTAGCCCCCATGTTCATCACCCCAATCGCGGTGGGTCTCACGTTCCGCTTCCTCTTGAACGACCAGCTGGGGGCGATTCCCTATTTGCTGGATCAGATTGGCGTGAACTACGACTTTTTAGGCTCGGGTAAGGCCCTGCTGACCCTCGCCATCATCGACGTGTGGCAATGGACACCCTTCATGGTGCTCCTCCTCCTAGCCGGGTTGGAATCCATCCCCAAGCAACCGCAAGAAGCCGCCAAAGTCGACGGGGCCAGTGCGTTCTATATCTTCCGCAGAATCACCCTCCCCCTCTTGGTTCCGGTCCTCTGCGTGGCCATCATGCTGCGCTCACTGGATGCGCTGAAGGTCTTCGAATACGTCTACGCCACCACGCGTGGTGGCCCCGGCACGCAGACAGAAACCATCCAGTACTTCACCTACCAAACTGGTATTCAGTTCTTCCGCCTCGGCGAGGCAAGCTCGATGGCCTTCATTCTGTTGGCCATCGTGTTGCCACTGATCATCATTCTTTTCCGTCGCCTTGATCGGCGGGCCGAGCGATGACTAAAGCGCAGGCCATGTCCATGGTTCGGGGGCTTTTCTTGCTCACCGCACTCGTAGTCGTTGCATTCCCCCTGGTCTGGGTGACACTCGCCAGCTTTAAGACCCCGGTTCAGCTCAATGACCCAAGCCTG
>CAZQIH010000136.1:0-3070 GCA_964593715.1 uncultured Microbacteriaceae bacterium | reverse complement strand
GGTGGACCTGGCGCAGGCCGCCCGGGTGGCGGTGGACCAGGTGGACCCGGTGGTACCGGTGGACCTGGTGGCCGTCCTGGCGCAGGAGGCCGTGGTCGTGGACCCGGTGGTGGTACCGCTGGTGCGTTCGGTCGCGGTGGCGGCAAGAGCAAGTCCCGCAAGTCGAAGCGGACGAAGCGGCAAGAGTTTGAAATGCGGGAGGCACCAAGCCTCGGCGGTGTGCAGATTCCCCGTGGCGATGGTTCCACCGTTATCCGGCTTCGCCAGGGTGCCTCAATCAGCGATTTCGCGGAGAAAATCGAAGTAATGTCCGGTTTCCACGTTCCCCCAGGGAACTTGGTCACCGTGTTGTTCCAACTCGGTGAAATGGCCACAGCGACTGAGTCGCTGGATGCCGCGACCTTCGAGGTTCTGGGCGCTGAGCTTGGCTACAAAGTCCAGATTGTCTCTCCGGAAGATGAGGACAAGGAACTTCTCGAGAGCTTCGATATTGATCTTGATGAGGAAGAGAACGAGGAAGACCTCGTTATTCGTCCTCCCGTCGTGACCGTCATGGGTCACGTCGACCACGGTAAGACGAAGCTGCTGGATGCCATCCGCAGCGCCAACGTCGTTGCGGGTGAGGCCGGAGGCATCACCCAGCACATTGGTGCTTACCAGGTCTGGACCGAGCACGAGGGAATCGAACGGGCCATCACCTTCATTGACACGCCCGGTCACGAAGCCTTCACCGCAATGCGTGCTCGTGGTGCTCAGGTCACCGACATCGCGATTCTGGTGGTTGCTGCTGACGACGGCATCATGCCTCAGACCATTGAGGCCTTGAACCACGCTCAAGCAGCAGGTGTGCCGATTGTCGTGGCTATCAACAAGATGGATGTCGCCGGGGCGAACCCCGACAAGATTCTTCAGCAACTGACCGAATTCGGTTTGGTTGCCGAAGCTTACGGTGGCGACACCCAAGCGGTCCAGGTTTCTGCGCTCAAGGGCGATGGGATCGCAGAGCTGCTGGACGCTGTGTTGCTCACCGCTGATGCGGGTCTTGATCTGCGGGCTAACCCGAACCGCACCGCTCGTGGTGTGGCCATCGAAGCCCGCCTCGATAAGGGTCGCGGCGCTGTAGCCACCGTGCTCATTCAGTCGGGAACCCTGCGAGTTGGAGAAGCGATTGTCGCGGGAACGGCGTATGGCCGTGTTCGCGCGATGACCGATGAGGACGGCAACGCGGTCGAAGAGGCCTACCCGGCTCGTCCTGTGGCAGTTCAGGGTTTGTCGTCTGTGCCACGCGCCGGCGACACGTTCATCGTCACCGATGACGACCGCACAGCGCGTCAGATCGCAGAAAAGCGCGAGGCTGCCGAGCGTAATGCTCTGCTGGCCAAGGCGCGCAAGCGCATCAGCCTCGAGGACTTCACCAAGGCTCTCGAGGACGGCAAGATCGAGTCCCTCAACCTCATCATCAAGGGTGATGTCTCCGGTGCTGTGGAGGCACTGGAAGAAGCGTTGCTCAAGATCGAGGTCGACGACACGGTCCAGCTGCGCATCATTCACCGCGGTGTGGGTGCCATCACCGAAAGCGATGTCAACCTTGCCACCATCGACAACGCCATCATCGTGGGCTTCAATGTTCGGCCCGACTCGAAGGCGAGAGAGCGTGCGCAACGCGAAGGTGTCGACGTGCGCTTCTACTCGGTCATCTACAACGCTCTGGAAGAAATCGAAAGCTCGCTGAAGGGCATGCTCAAGCCCGAGTTCGAAGAGGTCCAGTCCGGTGTTGCCGAAGTTCGGGAGATTTTCAAGTCCTCGAAGGCCGGAACCATTGCCGGTTGTATCGTGCGCTCCGGAACCATCACGAGAAACGCGAAAGCTCGTGTTATCCGCGATGGCGTAGTGATCGCCGATGGTCTCGCGATCGAATCTCTGCGTCGTTTCAAGGACGACGCCACCGAAGTCAAGACTGACTTCGAGTGCGGTATTGGTCTGGGCAAGATCAAGGACATCGAGATCGGTGACGAAATCGAGACCATTGAGATGAAGGAAAAGGTCCGTGTCTAGCAACTCGCCTCGAGCGAGAAAAATGGCTGACCTCATTCGTGAGGTGGTGGCGCAGCGGCTGCAGAAAGGCCTTCGCGACCCCCGCATGGGGTACGTCACGATCACCGATGTGCAAGTCACGGGCGATCTGCAGCACGCCTCAATCTTTTTCACCGTTCTGGGCGATGAGACCGAACGCGCTGACACTGCGGCGGCTCTGAAGGCCGCCACTGGCATGCTGCGCACGGAAGTGGGGCGAAACATCACCGCGCGACTCACACCGTCCCTGGAGTTTGTGCCGGATGGTATCCCTGAGAACGCTGCAGCGATTGAGTCGTTGCTCAGTGAAGCACGCGAGCGCGATGCAGAAATTTCAGCGATGAAGTCGACTGCGCAGTACGCTGGCGACCCTGATCCTTACAAAGTCCCCAAAGAATCCACCGAAGAGTGAGCTAAGGAGCCCTCATGTCTATGGAGCGCGACGATCCTCGTCAGTATCACATTGAGCTAGCCCCGGGCGATGTCGGCAGGTACGTCTTCCTTCCCGGTGACCCTGGTCGCTGCGAAATGATTGCCGCGTTCTTTGATGAGCCTCAGCTGGTTGCCAGGCACCGAGAGTACGAGACGTGGTCTGGGTTTCTGGAGGGCCAGAAAGTTTCCGTCACCTCCACGGGCATAGGTGGGCCCTCGGCCGCCATCGCGATGGAAGAGCTCGTTGCCATTGGTGCTGACACGTTTGTCCGAGTCGGAACGTCGGGCTCCATGCAGACCGAGATTCTTCCCGGCGATATCGCAATTGTCTCGGGAGCTATCCGTGATGAAGGTACGAGCGTGCACTACTTGCCGATTGAATTTCCCGCGGTTGCCGATGTGGGCCTCACCAATGCCCTCGCTGATGCGGCGAAGGGCATGAACAAGCGTGTTCACGTTGGTGTTTCGCAGTCCAAGGACTCGTTCTATGGCCAACACGACCCCGGACGGATGCCGGTTGCCTCGCGTCTTCAGGAGCGTTGGACTGCGTGGATTGGTGGGGGAG
>CAZQIH010000135.1:0-3122 GCA_964593715.1 uncultured Microbacteriaceae bacterium | reverse complement strand
ATCATCCGCCAGGCTGAAGACGAAGCAACCAATCGTGTTGCCGCGGCCGAGCGCAGGCTTGTCGAGTTGCGCGCCGAGCGTGACACTATCGCCGACTACATTGAATCGCTTCGCGCAGTCGTGGGCGAAGCCCTCGCCGTCACCAAAGCCCCGAGATCCGTGGGCAATGGCTCTGCTAAGCAGGCCAACTCTCGGAAAGGGGCGAAGCAGCCGGATTCAGCCGCTTCGTAATTTCGTTTAACACGAAATAGGTGTATTTCTCACCAACCCAGAGGTGTTTGGCACCCTCTCCGGGAACTATCTCAACGCTCGGTGCCGGGGCGAAGCGCGTCAGAGCTTCGGCGGGTTTCAGATAGTCATCAAACTCTGGAACCAGAGCCACCACCGGAATCGACACGCCAGCCCACCGGGAGAGCTCCTCGTCTGTGGTGCGATGCAGAGGGGGCGAGAGCAAAATTGCTCCCGCAATTTCTCCCGCATGAGCGCTAGCGTGCTTGAGAATCACCTCGGTCCCAAACGACCAGCCAATCAACCAGGGGTTCGGCAGGCCTTGTGCGCGAACGAAATCCAGCGCTGCCTCCAAATCCATACGTTCATCATCGCCATGGCCAAACTGCCCCTCCGAGGTCCCCCGGGGCGAACTCACCCCACGAAAGTTGAAGCGCAACACTGCCAGTTGCGCGAGCGCGGGCAGTCGCCACGCCGCTTTCCTGATGACATGGGAGTCCATGAAACCGCCGCCCGTTGGCAGCGGGTGCAAGAACACTGCCGTCGCCACTGGCGGACCCTCGAGGGGAAGCGACAGCTCCCCCACCAGAGTGAGACCATCCGAGGTCTGCAGAGTAATGTCGCGTCGCTTGGCCGGCAATATCGTCGTCGAGGTGATCAGGCCGCTCACGCAATCCTCCAACAGTGCTGGTGCCAGTGGCGGCGCTCTGACACGTCGTTGTGCTCGCCCATGATTCCATCGGTGCGCCAGGCCACCAGATGGGAGACACCGATGTCAACACTGAGGCTGCAGCCTGGGCAGGTATAAACCTTGAGTGCTTTTGCGGCACTGATGGGTTGCACAACGTAGGTGTAACCACGCTTGGTCTCTGTGCGTCGAAATCCCGTCTTCAGACGGTCAATATTCAAGGGCTCAGGTTCATCTCTTTTGCCACCGCGTGGTCGATTGCTCCTGGGCATGGTGGCGCCTAGTACCAGTTCTTTCGCTGCGAGTGTCCCCACGCCTCGCAGGGGGTTCCATAACGCGCATCGATATAGCCCAAGCCCCACACAATCTGCGTGGCGGGGTTGGTGGCCCAGTCAGCGCCAGCGCTTGCCATCTTCTCCCCGGGCAGGGCTTGCGGGATGCCATAAGCACCGGAGCTGCGGTTCATGGCGAAGTGGTTCCACCCAGATTCTTTGGACCACAGAGCAACCAAACAGTTGAACTCCCCCTCATCCCAGCCTCGAGCCGAAACTAAGTCCAGCGCGATTGCCTGAGCGGTCCCGGGATCGGGTCGACCAGCGGCGGGCGCCATGAGATAGCCGCCCACGACCGTGAACTCTTCCCGGGTCAACCCACTGCCCTGTCCCGTCACTAGAAAACTGACTGAGGTGTTGGCCCCGGGCCCGAGCCATGCTGCAGTGGCCATGGTGCTGGAGGGCCCAGCCAGAGGAACAGCAACAAAACCCGCGACACTCGCCATGGCGAGAACCGAGAGGATTGTGGGTTTAGCCGAGGGACGCTCTGCGCGGTGCGCGGGGCGTCGGAACCAGGCTTTGAGCATGTTTCTCACAACCCGCACAGTCTAACCGAGGCTCTCCCGAAGCCCACCTAACGGACTGCCAGCATGACCGCAATGGTGTCATCGAGCAGGGCGTCTACCTGGCGCTCGTCATAGCCAGCAAGGCTCGTGCGGAACGTCGCCGTGCGGACAGCCGCCACGGACAAGAGCTGTTGCTGCTGGAAATACTGCGCGATATCCTCACACAGGCTGTCAACATCGCCCCTGTGATATCCGGGCTGAATGAGCGATACCGTCCGGAACTTCTCACCGTGGGGACGTGTGGATCGATCCAGAATCTCCTGGGCGCGTTCACGAATCTCGCGGAAGTAAACCTCTTCGCCTTTGTCAGCCGTGGACTCGACGCGTTCTTTGTCGGCGAAGGCTTCCTCAAGACGCCACAGTGCTTCGTCGACCGCCTTTGTCGCGAAACCTTCCGCGTTCACCAGAGGAAACACAGTGCTGCGGATGTCCGAGGACGTCAGACCGTCCTCGGAGCCTTCAAAAACATTCTTTGCTCGCTCAAGAAAAGCCGTGACCTGGTCTTTGTCATAACCAGGGACGCCCTTATCGGCGATCGGAAACGGGGTATCCACGCCCTTATTGTGCCAGTGGGACCAAGAAAACGGCGCTAGGGCTGGCGGTCTAGCCGAAAATCTGCACCATGACGTAGAGCATCGCCATGGAGGGCAACATCGAATCCAGTCGATCAAGAAATCCGCCGTGACCGGGCAACCATGACGAAATATCTTTGATTTCCAGATCGCGCTTGATGAGCGATTCGACAAGATCACCGAGCGTCGCGCTTCCCAGAAGAAGGGCTCCAAGGAGGAGCCCCACCCACAGAGGCACACCCAGCATCAGCGTTCCCAGCAGCGCCCCAGCAATCAGTGCCGCCACGAGAGAGCCGGCAAAGCCCTCCCAGGTCTTCTTGGGGCTGATCTTCGGCGCCAGAGGGGTTCGACCAAAACTCAAACCGGTGACGTAAGCCCCCGTGTCCACAGCGACCACGATGACTACACCGGCAAGAACCCACCACTGACCGCCGGGGAGCGCTGCAATGGAAACGGCGAATCCCCCTAAGAAAGGCACGTATCCAAGCACCATGATGGCCACGCCAATGTCCGGCAAGGTCGATGCGAGGGATGGCTTATCGAAAAGCGGACGAATCGCCCGAGCGTGGGCAACAAGCGCTATCGCTGCCAGGAAAGCCCACAGGTGACCCTCGGGGCCGAAATAAAAGGCTGTGGGGACCATCGCACCAGAAAGTCCCACGAGTGGCCACCGTGAACGTAGGCGCCCCTTTGTCCGCAGGGCGGTGGCCAGTTCAAAGACGGCAACGACCACCAA
>CAZQIH010000134.1:0-3144 GCA_964593715.1 uncultured Microbacteriaceae bacterium | reverse complement strand
CCACCCAGATGGTGGTGTTTCTGGCGCCGTGAATCACCGTGCCGGTTGGATCAGTGTTAGCGCTTGCTGGAGGGACCCCGCTGCCGGGGTGGACTACTCCAGTTATGGCGAGTACGGCGACCGCAAAACTAGAGAGGGCAAGCTTCAACCAATGGTTCACATCTCCCAGGGTAGGTTCTAGCCCCTTAGATAGCAGGTATTTGGGGGCAGTGTGTCGATTACCGGCGTTTAGTCGCGCAGAACAAGGTCCCGCACAACATCGAGATGCCCCCTCGCGTAGCGCGAGTAATGGCCAGAAAGCCAGCGACCGATAACCGGTAAGGCTCGCCGGAGATGCTTCTCGGGAAGCCCGCTTCGCCACTGGTCGTGTTCAATCTTGCTACTCAGCGCGTCTCGATCCTGCGCGCGGAGCCACGAGGGCTGACCGGCGACTAGATCGGTGAGTGCTTTATTTCTGAGGGCTTTTCGTGCGAAGAAAGCGGTCCGATTTTCTCGGAGGCGAGTAGCCGCCTCCGCGGCGTTGAGCCGTGATGCGCCGATCTGATTGGCGCCGTGCTGTCGATAATCGATGAGTTCCTCATCGACAAACGCGACCCCCTGGTGCATTGCCGCCACCAGGGCCAGCCATTCGTCGTGCACCCAACCGTCTGGAACCGGCAGAGCCTCGCGCAGCAGCTCCGACCGAATCATGGAAGTCGCGCCCGTCACAAGATTTCGACGCAAGAGTGCTGCAAGCGCACTGCCAGAGCTAAGCGCCCTTCGTTCGGACCTGGTCATGGCAAGAGCATGGCTCAATGAGCCTGCGCGTCGACCGTCTTCATCGACGAGTGCCGCATCGGAGTGAGCGAGGAGTAAAGTCGCGTCCTGCTCGAGCACCCGGCCCAAAGTCTCCAGCTTCGTTGGATGCCACACGTCATCTTGATCAGCAAGCGCAATGAGCGGACTCGTCGCTAGCTCCAAGGCCGACGAGAAATTGGCTGCTGGTCCGAGCGGCGCCTTTCTCGTCGTGATCACCACGCGGATGTCGGAGCGAGCCTTGAGTAGTCCGCGAGCGAGAACGACAGTCCCATCGCTTGAACCATCATCGGAGACGATGATTTCGGAGGGCATCCGGGTTTGCCGAAGAATACTCTCGAGTTGCTCCTGCAGATACTTCTCACCGTTGAAGGTGCACATCACGACCGAAATCGGGGACGCTTTCTCCATGATCACTATCGGCGCGGTCGCAGCTTGCGCAACACAGCTCGGAGCAGCGAGCGGAACTCTCCCCTGGCCAGGCGCTCAAAGCCACGCCCGATGTCGTGAATGCTGAAACGCGGTGGCTTTGGACGAGCGGGCGAGTGTCGCACGGGCTGACTAGGCCGCCTGGTGATTGCACCAGACGTGATGCCAGTGACGTGGTCGACCAGCGGGGCCAGGGTGTTCGTCCAGGAGTAAGCCAGGCGTTCGTTCGCAAGAGCCTTCTTCGCGCGAGCAATGGCTTTGTCGTCGAAAAGGTACGTATCCAGCGCTTTTACGAGAGCATCAACATCACCGGCAGGGACGGCAGCACCGATTGCGGTGCGCGCTACCAAATCTCCAAAGTGATCGCCCTCAGTGACAACCATCGGCAGCGATGCCCAAAGGTAATCAAGGATTCTCGTTCTAAACGAGAAGGTCGTCTCGATGTGGGATCGATGCGTGCTGACACCTAGATCCGCTTCGAGTAAATAGTTGTGCCTCGTGTCGTAGTCGACCCAAGAATCGTTGAAAAATACGTGGCGACCCGTCAAGCCCAAGCTCTCGGCAAGCGCCCTCGACTCTTTGATAATCGGCATCTCAGGGACACCTGGGTGCGGGTGAGCGGTTCCCATGAAAAACAGACGAACCGAAGGGCGGGTTTCAGCAAGCTGTGCGACGGCGCGAATAAGGGTGAGGGGATCAAACCAGTCGTAAATACCCCCACTCCAGATGATGAGGTCATCATCTGGGCCGATTCCTGGAACCACCCCCCGCAAAACCGGCGTGGTGTGTTCCGGCGCGGTGTCAGGGAAGCCGAAGGGGACGACTCCGAGAAGTTTGGAAAAATGCGGGTCATCCTGGTAGGTGGCAGGACTAATCCGGCCGAGCGTCGTGAGCTGCCCCAGATAGAAATGACGCTGACGCTCCGAAGCGCAGAGGAAATAGTCGCCCATTCGAAGCTGCGCTTCGATGGTGGCGGCCGCGTCTCGAACCTGGCCCTCCCACTGCGCGGCCGGCAGGTGCCTCGCCTGCTCAAGCTGCTCCAAATGCATCGGGTCGTAAATGTCGACAATCTTGTATGCCTTGCTCTTGGCAAGCGAGGGGAAAACATCAAGAGCGTGGCCTTGGAAGATGACGATGTCGGCCCACGCGTTCCACTTCGCAAACGCCTTGTCGTCCCCCGCCGGAACATGAACCAAGCGGATGTCCGCGCTCATAGTTTCATCGACGCCGGTCAGGCTCAGCAGTGTGACGTCGTGAGTGTTCGCGAGGGCCTTGGCGATGTGCCAGGCCCTAATTCCCGGTCCGGAAAGCTTCTTCCCAATCGGATCCCCCGTGATGACGAGAACCGATGACGATGCTGGGTCCTCATTCACGCCCAAAGCCTCCACGATCGAGTCATAGCCCTGAAGATACCGGGCATCGGTGGACATGGCGGCATTGGTTTCGCCAAAGAGCTTCCACATCGAAACATCCGAGCGCACCCGCTCCTCCTGAATTTTGCGCCTTGAGGCAATCAGGCCAGGCAAGGCATCAACGAACTGGTCCATCGCATACAGCGGGACCAGCGTTCCCGGGGGAACTGTCACACTCTCGAGGTTCGCCCCGCCCTTGGCGAGGTCGAATTCGGCGGTGTTAGTGCCAGAGCCGACAACCGCGCGCTTGACCGAGGCCAACATGGCGCCTGGCAGAATCCGGGACAGGTTTGCATCATCAAGGTTTTTGTAGAGGCAGTAGAGAGCATTCCGCTCGAGCAAGAATTGCTCCCGATAGGAGGCAACCTCGCTCATCGAGCCGTGATAGCGGTGGTAAGCGAGTGACTCCGGCTGATACACGTACGTGTAACCAGCAAGGTTTAACCGCCAACCAAAATCCACGTCTTCGAAAAACATGAAGAAGGACTCGTCAAAGCCGCCGAGCTCC
>CAZQIH010000133.1:0-3149 GCA_964593715.1 uncultured Microbacteriaceae bacterium | reverse complement strand
GTTGAACTTCGCCAGAGATTCCTTAATCTCACCCAGCTGAAGTTCGTACGCGGCATCCCGGGCCACGGGAATCTGCTCTTCCCGGGGGAGCTCCAGTAGTCCAGGGTTATCTGCCAGAACGCGTGCGGCTAAGTCCTGGATATACGCGCCGTGATAGCCATTCTCGGGAGCCGGTTCTCCTGTTGCGGCGCTGATGATGGACTGCCCAAAAACATCCATCTGTGCACCGGCGTCATTGATGTAGAACTCGCTCACAATTTCTGCGCCCGCAGCGCGGAGAACCCTGGCCAAGGCGTCACCCAAGGCGGCCCATCGGGTGTGGCCGATGTGGAGTGGGCCAGTGGGGTTGGCCGAGACAAACTCCAGGTTGATTGTCTCGCCAGCTAAATCTTTCCCATGGCCGTAGGAGTCCCCGGCTTTCACAATCGTCGCTACTAGCTCCCCCGCTGCTCCGGCATCGAGGGTGATATTAATGAAACCTGGCCCGGCCACGTCGGCCTTGGCGACGCCCGGGAGCGCTTCGATGGCAGTGGCAAGTTCTGTCGCGAGCTCTCGGGGGTTCCGGGAAAAATCTTTGGCGAGCTTGAGCGCAATCGACGTCGCCCAATCCCCATGGTCTTTGTTCTTCGGCCGCTCGAGAGCGATATCGGCGCCCTCCACCAAAATCGAGAGCGACTGAGCGGTCGCGTGGCGCACAGCCACTTCCGCGATGTCGTTCGCTAGCGCCCTGGGGTCCACAACGCCCAATCCTAGCGGTGAGGCGTCGCCCCGGACTCGAGGCTGTAACCTAGTGATGCCCTACGAGCCCCCATAGCTCAGGGGATAGAGCGTCTGCCTCCGGAGCAGAAGGCCGCAGGTTCGAATCCTGCTGGGGGCACAGTGATGTGGGCTCCGCCTAGATGCGATCTGGACTCTCGTGGGCTTCAAGGAACTCAAAGAGTTCAATGTCATCAACACCCGGGAACATTCCTCCGCGCAGCGGAGACAGAACGTGGGCGTGGAGGCGCGCGCTCGTCCAGGCTTTGCCTGCCCATTTTTCGGTGAGCTCGGGGACTGGGCGTCTGCAGCACTCAGCCTCTGGGCACCGAGAAACCTTGCGCCAGGTGGTGTCTCGACCTCGGAACCACTTGGCGTTTTCGAACGTCACTCCGACGGTGATCGAAAACTCGTCAGTCGCAGAGGTGCCAATCTGGGTGGACTCCCAGAAAGTTCCCTCTGGGGTGTCGGTGTATTGGTGATACTCCGTGGTGCGATTGGTGCGCACGAAAGCTTCTCTGGCGCTCCAGTGCCGACACACAATTTGACCCTCGGTCGAACCCGTTACATCCAGTGGCAGGGCAAGCCCATCATTTTCATAGGCCTTGTACACAGTCCCATCGTCGCCCACACGCAAAAAGTGCAGGGTGAGGCCCAGGTGCTCCGTAGCCAGGTTCATAAAGCGCAATCCAGCAGCCTCGTGAGTAACGCCGAAGGCGTCGCGGAAATCCTCGACAGCCAAGTTCTTGGCTTTCTTGGAACCGGCGAGAAATTCGACCGCTTGGGTTTTTGGCATGAGGCAAGCGGCGGCAAAGTAGTTGATGTCCAGCCGCTGCTGCAAAAACTCTTCATACGTCGTGGGAACCGGGTGCTTCATCAGCTGGTGGGCTATGGCTTGGAGTGCTAGAGAGCGAAGACCGTGACCGCCTGGAATGGACGCCGGGGGCAGATAAATTCGACCGTTGGCGAGGTCCGTCACGCTGCGGGCGCTGCGGGGCAGGTCTCCCACGTGAACGATTTCCAACCCAATTTTCTGAGCCATCTGCGCCACCTCGCGGTGGGTCAGTGCACCCATCGCCGTGTGACCCACCGAGCGAACGAGATCTTCAGCAAGGTCTTCCAAGTCCTCGCGATAGTTGTTGCGCTCCCGCATCCGCAACCGCAATTCGGTGTTGGCTCGCCTGGCCTCTTCGGGGGTAGCAATCGCGCGGGCCTCGCGTCGGACCAGCTCGTCGTGGAGCCCCAGCAACACCCTGAGGTGATCGTCGCTCAACGACTTTGACGCCTTGATTTCTGGCAGTCCCAGGGACGCGTGGAGCGGCCGCTGCTGAGCTTTGGCCCAATCACGCTCGAGACGAGCGCGCTCGGTGGGGGGCGATTCGTCGAGGAGTTCGGAGACCTCAACACCGAGGGCACTGGCCAACTCGGAGAGCAGGCCAATCTTGGCTTCGCGCTTGCCCGTCTCCACGAGTGAGAGCTGGCTAGGGGTCACGCCAACCCTGGCGCTCAACTCCTCCAGAGTGAGGCCAGCGGCCTGCCGAACGTGACGAATTCGTTGGCCCAGAGCAAGAATTTCTACCATTGTCTGACAATATCGCAAAAACAGTGTTTTTTGACAAGCATTTTGGCCATGGTCCGGCGTGTTTCTTGACGATAGTGGTGTCAAGACCAGCCAAGGAGACACCATGACCCTCACCACCGCAGTGACCACTAGCCCGCAGAAGACTGACTCCCCTCGCCCCCTCGATGTCCTGGAGTGGGTCAATGAGATGGCTGCACTGACCTCCCCTGATCGTGTGGTGTGGTGCGAAGGATCCCCTAGCGAATCCGATGACCTGATTTCCACGATGCTGGCTAGTGGCACCCTCATCGCGTTGAATCCAGAACTGCGTCCACAGAGCTACCTTGCTCGCAGTGCCCCCAGCGATGTTGCTCGGGTTGAGTCGAGGACCTTCATCTGCTCGCTCGATCCCGACGACGCCGGTCCCACCAATAATTGGCAGGACCCCAGCGAGATGAAGACCACTCTTCGTGGTCTTGCCAAAGATTCCATGCGCGGTCGCACGCTGTACGTCGTGCCCTTCGCGATGGGGCCGCTCGGTTCCCCGCTCTCGCAGCTTGGGGTTCAAATCACGGACTCCCCGTATGTGGTGCTGAGCTTGCAGATGATGGTGCGAGTCAGCGGCGAAGTCCTCTCGATGATCCGCTCGGGTGCATCGTGGGTCAAGTGCTTCCACACGGTAGGAGCGCCTCTCGCAGACGGCGATGTAGATGTTGCCTGGCCCTGCAACGAGACCAAGTACATCAGCCACTTTCCGGAGAGTCTCGAAATCTGGTCGTACGGATCCGCCTATGGCGGCAACGCCCTGCTTCCCAAGAAGGCCTTTGCCCTG
>CAZQIH010000132.1:0-3156 GCA_964593715.1 uncultured Microbacteriaceae bacterium | reverse complement strand
CGCTCCAGACCGAGCCGATCCGCCAGGACCGGGTCGGCGCCATAAAGAGTGTCACCCACTATCGGATGACGGTGCGCTGCCATGTGGACACGGATCTGATGTGTCCGCCCGGTCTCAAGGCTCACACTCAACAGTGAAGCTGCGGGAAACGCTTCTAGCGTTTCGTAATGGGTAATCG
This sequence comes from uncultured Microbacteriaceae bacterium, assembly GCA_964593715.1. Classification (GTDB taxonomy): domain Bacteria; phylum Actinomycetota; class Actinomycetes; order Actinomycetales; family Microbacteriaceae; genus Pontimonas. The sequence goes on along the minus strand of CAZQIH010000132.1, from coordinate 2,978 downwards.
AATCACGACCGCCAGCAACCACCGCGAACTTCCACGATGAACTCGGGTGTCGGCCGATGGGGGCGTCAATAGTTCCTGTGCTTGGGTCAGGATGGCCCTGAACAAGCGCGTGATAGGTCTTCTCCACCTCGCGGGCCTTGAACGCACGCTTCAGGACGCTGTAGGCAATCTCACTCTTTGCTACCGCCATCAAGCCCGACGTGCCAACATCCAAGCGGTGCACAATCCCCTGCCGCTCCGGCGGACCTGAGGTTGAGATGCGATAGCCGGCACCAGCCAGAGCACCGAGGACGCTGGGTCCCTCCCAGCTCGGTGCTGGATGCGCTGCGAGCCCCGGTGGCTTATCCACGACCACAATATCGTCGTCGTCATAGACAATCTTCATCGCATCGACAATCACCGGTTCAATGCTCGGCGGCTTCTTAGGCTCGAAGCTCACATCCAGGTGGTCCCCGGCGGCGACACGATCGCTTTTAACACCGGGCTTGCCTGCCACTAGGGCCCCACCGGAATCAATCACCTCCTGGGCAAAAGCTCGCGAGAAGCCAAAAAGCCTGGAGAGCACAACGTCGAGGCGCTCACCACCGAGGCCTTCAGGAACCTCAACCGACCGGTTTTCAGCCACAAGCCAGTCCTACATCACCAAGCGCACGAGCTGCGCAGTAGAGCGTCTGCCCCGAGGTCACGCCTGAGGGGGTTCGGCTGGAGCCGACGTCGACTCCAAGGAACGCAGCTGGTCGTTAATGAAGGACGTCAAGCTCTGGCGGTATTCGCGCTCAAAGTTGCGCAACTGGTCAACTGAAGCCTGGATCGCAGACCGCTGGGTTTCGAGCTGAGCGACGTGAGCACGGTGCTCTGCCTCTGCCTCGGCCACGATACGGGCGGCCTGTGCATGACCCTCAGCGATGAGCTCATCACGCTTCTGAATTCCCTCGCGGACGTGCTCTTCGTGGAGACGACGCGCCAGCTGGAGGAGGTTGTTCGCGTTCTCGGTGTCGATACCTTCGGTGGCAGCGGCGACGGGGGCGGCGATGCCCACAGATCCGGATGACCCGCCGCTGCGCTGGAGTTCAGCGATACGGGCGTCGCTGGCAGCAATTTTCTTAGCCAGCTCCTCGTTTTCCGAGGTGAGGCGACGCATTTCGACGACTACCTCGTCGAGAAAGTCGTCGACCTCGTCCTGGTCATAGCCCTCGCGGAACTTCGTGGACTGGAAACGCTTGTTGACGACATCTTCGGGCGTCAGTGCCATGGAAACTTACCTCGTTACTGTCGTGGGGTCCCGGCGCACAACCGAGGTTGTCGCGCAGGATCATCTTTGGCGCCTTCTACCCTAGCGCTAGGGCAGAAGAATCCGAGTATCTACTACCGAAATCCGCCAACAATCGAGAGCGCAAAGAGTGTCGCGATCATCACCACACTCCAGCCCAAATCGATCGCAGCACCACCAAAGCGAATCGGGGGAACAAACCGTCTCACGGCAGTCAGGGGCTTGTCTGTAGCACTGTAGGAGAGCTCCGCAACCACCAAAAGCGGGCCTTTAGGGGAGAAATTCTTTGAGAGGACTCGAACCCAATCGAAGATAAACCTCAACCACAGAGCGATGAAAAAAACGTAGAGAACGATGTACGCGATTGTCGCCAGCAAAGAAATCATGATGGGACCATTATCGCTCAGCCACCCGAGAGCCGGGTGAGCTTAGTCGAGCAGCGAAGCGTCGACTTCGGATTCGAACCCGTCACCTTCCCCGCTCACCAACACGTGAGAGGGCGAGAGCAAGAAGACCTTGGGGGTCACGCGCTCGATGTGACCGCGCAGACCCTGGGACAACCCGCTGGCAAAGTCGACGAGTCGACGAGCTTCAGACTCGCTCATCTGCGTGAGGTTGATGATTACGGGAACACCCTCGCGGAAGGTCTCGGCGATCACGCGTGCATCGTCGTACCTCTTGGGGTGGACAGTCAAAATCTCGTTCACGTCACTCATCCCTTGTGATTTGCCACCGCGACGAAGCGGGGTTACCGTGGCGCGCTGAGCAGGCGCCTGGGCGACCTGCTGAGCGACGGGGCGCTGGGGGGCGTCGTCGTAGGATTCCTCGGCAAGCCCGAGAAACTCAAGCGTCTTGCGTAGTGGATTCGACATGGGGGCCTCTTTTCGCGGTGATTACGGTTTAAGGCTAGGCGCCAGCGGGTCGTTTTCCCGTGATTGCGGTTCCAATGCGCAGGTGTGTCGCGCCAAGCGCAATTGCGGCCTCAAAATCTCCCGACATACCAATCGAGAGGTCACGGGCTCCAGGAGCCAGTGAGCGAACCCGGTCGGCATACTCGAGAACCCTCTCGAATGCCGCGGATGGCTCCTCGTCCACGGGCGCAACAGCCATTACGCCTCGGAGATTCAACACCGGCACCTGGAGCACTGCTTCGCACAGAGCCTCTAGTTCCACCGGCAACACACCGCCGCGGCCCGGCACGTCGGTGAGGTTAATTTCTAGGAAAACATCGACTTCTTTATCCTGACGTGCCAGCGCCTCGACCAGAGAGGGCCGATCCACGGAGTGAATCACTCGCGCGTACTCCGCCACCGCTCGGGCTTTATTTGACTGGAGCTGACCGATGAAATGCCAGGTGAGATCAAGCCCCGCCAGCTCGGCGTGCTTAGCCACTGCCTCTTGGTGCCGGTTCTCCCCCACATGCCTGATGCCCAGGGCGTAGAGCTCGCGCACAAGTTCGGCGGGATGGAACTTCGTGACCACGATGGTGGTGATGTCGGATTCCTGGCGACCAGCCGCCCGCGCGGCTGCAGCAATGCGTTCCTGAACCTCGCGAACCCGGGCTTCAAGGGTGTCGCCCACGAACTGCATTACCTCAAGAAGTCGGGCACATCGAGGTCGCCATCGTCATCGGCATCAGCAGCGAACACGGGCGCCTCGGTGCCGAGGGGTTCCTGCTCCTCGGGAAGCAACCAGGATTCCTCTGGCT
>CAZQIH010000131.1:0-3211 GCA_964593715.1 uncultured Microbacteriaceae bacterium | reverse complement strand
GTCCAGCTCAACCTTGCGAATACGGACGATTTCTGGCGTTACTTCGACACACTCGTCCTCACGAGCAAACTCGAGGCACTCCTCCAACGACAGCTCACGCGGTGGCGTGAGGCGCTCGAGCTCCTCGGCGTTCGAGGAGCGGATGTTGTTGAGCTTTTTCTCTTTCGTGATGTTGACATCCATGTCATCAGCCCTGGAGTTCTCCCCCACGACCATGCCCTCATACACAGCCTCGGTGGGCTTCACAAAGAACGACATGCGCTCTTGCAACGCCATCATCGCGTTGGTGGTGACCACACCGGTGCGGTCAGCAACGATGGAGCCGGAGTTACGGGTGACGATTGATCCCGCCCAGGGGGCAAACCCTGCAGAGATGGCGTTGGCAATTCCTTGACCCCTGGTCAGCGTGAGGAAGTCGGTCCTAAAACCAATCAAGCCTCTGGAGGGAACCGTGAACTCCATGCGAACCCAGCCGGTGCCGTGGTTAGACATCGTGTCCATGCGGCCTTTTCTGGCCGCGAGAAGCTGAGTGATGCCACCCACAAACTCTTCGGGGGCATCGATGGTGAGGGCTTCGTATGGCTCGTGAGTCTGGCCATCGATCTTCTTCGTGACCACCTGTGGCTTGCCCACGGTCAACTCAAAGCCTTCGCGACGCATGTTCTCCACGAGGATCGCGAGTGCCAGTTCGCCTCGCCCCTGAACCTCCCAGGCATCGGGCCGACCGACATCAACAACACGGATGGACACGTTTCCAATGAGCTCCCGGTCCAGGCGATCCTTGACCATGCGGGCGGTGAGCTTGTGGCCCTTCACGACACCTGCCAGGGGTGAGGTGTTGGTGCCAATGGTCATAGAAATTGCTGGCTCATCAACCGTGATGGCTGGCAAAGGCCTGACATCGTTCGGGTCAGCAATAGTTTCACCAATGGTGATCTCTTCAATTCCCGCAACCGCGCAGATATCACCGGCGGTGGCCTTCTCGGCAGGGTAACGCTCGAGTGCTCTGGTCTTAAGGAGTTCGGTGATGCGGACGTTCTGGACACTTCCGTCGTGGCGAACCCACGCCACCGTCTGTCCCTTAGTCAGCTCGCCGTGGAAAATGCGCAACAGTGCAATACGGCCCAAGAAGGGTGAGGCGTCCAAGTTTGTGACGTGAGCCTGCAGCGGGTGCTCGTCATCAAAGTGGGGCGCTGGGATGTGAGCAAGGATCGCGCCAAAGAGAGGCTCTAAGTCAGCGTTGTCAGGCAAGGAACCATTAGCTGGCTGGTTCAAGCTCGCAGCACCCTCGCGACCAGAGGCATAGATGATGGGGAGCTCAAGAAGGGCGTCAACATCAACATCTGGCACCTCATCGGCCAGATCAGAGGCAAGACCCAACAGCAGATCCTGCGTTTCGTGAACCACAGCGTCAATGCGGGAGTCGGGACGATCCGTCTTGTTGACGACCAAAATCACTGGCAATTTGGCGGCAAGCGCCTTGCGCAACACAAAACGGGTTTGCGGCAGCGGCCCTTCGCTGGCGTCCACCAGCAGAACAACACCATCAACCATGCTGAGGCCTCGCTCCACCTCGCCACCAAAGTCAGCGTGGCCGGGAGTGTCAATCACGTTGATCGTGATGTCTTTGCCACCAGAGTGCGGGCCGTTGTAAGTAACGGCGGTGTTCTTGGCAAGAATCGTGATGCCTTTTTCTTTTTCCAGGTCACCCGAGTCCATCGCGCGATCGGCAGCAGCCGCGTGAGCGGAGAAGGACCCAGTCTGGGTCAACATGGCATCAACCAGTGTTGTCTTACCGTGGTCAACGTGGGCGACGATGGCGACATTGCGCACGTCATCGCGGGTGGCTAACGCCATGAGAACTTCCTTTGCATTACTGGGCGTGGAGGATGCAGAAACGATCTCCATCGAGCCCTGCTCACCTATCCTACCCGCCACACAGGCTGGCGCCTTAGCATGGGGCCATGGTTCGAAACGCAGCGCTCCAGTCGCACGTCCTGATTTATGACGGCGACTGCGCTTTTTGCACCCTGTGGGTGAACCGTTTGCGCTCCTGGTTGCCCTCTTTCCCCGAGGCAAAGACCTCGCAGAGCGTTGCCCTGGATGATTATGCGCTGAGTGCTGATGATGTCGCGAAGTATGCGTGGTACATCACCGAAACCCACCAGTACGCCGGGCACTTGGCGGCAAGCGCCCTATTGCGCGCACAACCCGTACTGTGGCTTCGGCTCCTCGGCGCCCTCATCGCACTTCCCCCGATCTCGTGGGTTGGTGCCCTTGTCTATGCATTTGTTTCTCGTTTCCGCCACGCACTACCCGGTGGAACACCGACCTGTGACCCGGCGCTCCCGAAGAAGTAGTTAGTGAGTAGAGCGCGCCTCACTCTCGAGGTTCTTCTGGTCCTGGGCCTCAGCCTCGGAATGAGCTCGCTCTATTCGATCGTCAGTATTTCCGTTCGCCTCTCCAGAGAGGTGGCGCTTTCCGAGCAGACGGCCACACTGAATCGCTCGCTCAGTGAATACGAGTGGGCAGATTTCATTTACCAAATCTTGGGGATTGTGTCGTCCCTGGTTCCGGTCGCGCTCGTGATGTATTTGCTGTGGCAGGCACAGCCTCCGCGGTTTGGGGCGCTGGGTCTTGATGTGACCAGGCCAGGGCGTGACACCGCCTGGGGCTTTGGGCTTGCCGCCCTGATTGGGATTCCAGGCCTTGGGCTTTATCTCCTCGGTCGAGAACTAGGGCTCACCGTGACCGTGGTGCCAAGCGCGCTGGATGAATACTGGTGGAGCATTCCCATGCTGGTTCTCTTGGCGTTTAGGGCGGGGCTCTTGGAAGAGATCATTGCGGTGGGCTACCTGTTCAATCGTTTGCGCCTGCTCCACGTCCCCGTCATCGGCATCATTGTCATCCAGGCCTTCTTGAGGGCGACCTATCACCTCTATCAAGGCTTTGGGGCGTTCCTCGGCAACTTCGTCATGGGCCTGGTCTTTGGCTATTGGCATGCAAAAACAGGACGCCTAGTGCCCCTCATCGCCGCCCACACCCTGATTGATGTGGTGGCTTTTGTGGGATATCCGTTGGCTGTGGATGCTTTCCCGGAAATTCTCGGAAACGTGAGTTAGGTTGAACCCTCGTGACTAATCCCGATGTTGGCGAGCGCGCCCCCGATTTCACTTTGCCAGGTATCACGATGGTCGATGGTGAGCCAGTG
>CAZQIH010000130.1:0-3215 GCA_964593715.1 uncultured Microbacteriaceae bacterium | reverse complement strand
TCGATGTCGGTTGCCAGGTGCCAGACGTTCGCAAGTTTGAGGGTGAAGGGTTGCTCATCAGCCGCGCTGTGGGCAGTGATGGGTTCCAGGGCCTGGACCACACTGTTGACCGCGAAGCGGTGCTCGTCATTGTCTTTGGACGAGGTTGCTAGTGCTTCAGCTTTGGCCCGGTCCTCGGCGGGGCTGTTTCCACGCGCTGTGCTTCCGGCTAGAACGCGAATACCAAGCCGCCCGTCGTGCACAACAGCCAGAGTTTCTGGCGTTGAGCCCACGAGACCATCAATCGCAAACGTCATGCAGTCCGGGTATGCGTCTGCCAGGCGCGTGAGTGCTTGGCGCCAGTCCTGAACACCCGGCGCGTGGGCAACCAGGTCTCTGGCCAGCACCACTTTGTCGGCAACACCCTCTTGAACCTGCGCAATGATTGCCTCCACCGCGCGCACAAAGTCTTCTTCACCGAGCAGGCCTGGCCCCCAGGAGAGGGGCTCCAACTGCGGGGGAGCTGAACGCTTGGAGTTTGGCGATGGGTGACTTTCTCCATCGAGGGCAATGTCTGTGCGCCACGACTTGCCGTTGTGGCGCCCAATGACCACCCGAGGGATGACGAGAACACTCTCCTGGGCTGAGTCATCGGCAAAGGTGAACGTGCCCATGCAGACCAGGCCACTGCCTGGCTCATTGACGGGATCATCGACCTGCGCCAAGGCCACCAGGTCCCGCCACGCCCTCGAGGCTTCGAGGAAGCGATCGGGTCCGCGGAAGCGCAGGGTTAGAGCGGTGCCAAGACCTACGAGTCCGTGCCCTCGGCGCTGCATGGTGAGGGGGTTCTCTGCACTCACCCAGTCCGTCAATGAGCCGTCGTGGCTCATAGCCCTGGTCGTTGCGACCAGGGTCGGAAGGTGGGTAGTGGTGGACACGGTCTCCAGATTAGTCCTGGGGGCTGAGGGAACACTTGGCGCCAAGATTGTCAGGATTTTGGCGGTCGTCCTTGACTAGGCTGGAACACGTGACCACCGCCGACCTGAACAAGAATCCAGAGGAAGTCTCTGGAATGTTTGACGAGGTCGCCAAAGGTTATGACCGCACCAATGCCTTGCTCTCTGGCGGAAACTCGGCGCTGTGGCGGATTGCCACGGTTCGCGCTCTGAACATCCAACCTGGTGAGCGGGTGCTGGATGTTGCTGCAGGAACAGGGACCTCGTCGAAAGCCCTCGCCAGGGCTGGAGCCGATGTTGTGGCATTGGATTTCTCGCCTGGAATGGTGGCCGAGGGCCGGAAACGCCACCCGGATATTGAATTCATCGTGGGGGATGCGGAAGCACTGCCCTTTCCCGCTGCCAGTTTCGATGCAGTCACCATCAGTTTCGGACTTCGCAACGTCAGTAACCCTCAGGTCGCACTGGGTGAGATGTATCGGGTTCTCAAGCCTGGTGGACGAATCGTGATTTGTGAGTTCTCTCACCCGCCAGCAGCGCTGATCAAGGCTGGCTATGACAGCTACATGAAGTATGTGATGCCTCTCATTACCTCGGTGGCCAGCACACACAAAGACTCCTACCGCTACCTGATGGAGTCGATCCAAGAATGGCCAGAACAGTCGGTTTTGTCACAATGGCTCCGGGGCGCAGGATTCACTCGGGTTGCATACCGTAACCTGACTGGAGGCATTGTTGCCCTGCACCGTGCCAGGACTCCTGAGGATTCCAAAGTTCGTGAATCTGTAGGAAAACGGCGCGCCAGACCCGCTTCACCCTCCACCTCCTCGGTCTCTATCCCGGTCCAGGAGCCCTAACAGGCGCTTCGCCTTTATCCAAGGAATTCCCGTGAACCCCAGTTCCACAGCGGCACCTCAGACGGGCCGCGGTGCGTCATTTCTTAGCGGTGGCTCGATTCTGAGTGCCACCGCTGAGGAAAAGAAGCTGGGCAAGGCCCTCGACCAGGGTCTTGAGGCAGTGGAGAGTGGCCTGGAGCGCGAGCTGAAGTTCACCGAAGACATTGCCGATGCTGTTGCTCGCTACCTTTTCGATGCCGGTGGAAAGCGCGTCCGGCCACTCCTGACATTGTTGACTTCGCAGTGGGGCGAGGGCGCCAATGACAAGGTCATTCGCGCCGCCCAAGTGATCGAGCTCACTCACCTTGCCACCCTCTATCACGACGATGTCATGGACGAGGCCGCCCAAAGGCGCGGAATTTCTGCAGCCCAGACGGTGTGGGGGAACTCGGTGGCGATTCTTGCCGGAGACCTTCTGTTCGCTCGCGCGGGGACGCTGGTGGCGTCACTTGGAACACAGGCGATCACCCTGCAAGCCGCGACATTCGAGAGACTGTGCCTGGGTCAAATGCGCGAAACGGTGGGCCCCAAGCCGGGCGCTGAGCCCATCGCCCACTACCTGGGTGTCCTTTCTGACAAAACCGGCTCACTGATCGCTTTGGCTGCTGAGTACGGCTTGCGCATGTCCGGTGGTCCAGAAGAGTTGGTCGCTCCTGTTCGCCGCTTTGGCGAAAAAATCGGCGTCGCTTTCCAGCTCGTTGACGACGTCATTGATTTGAGCGCACGTGGTTCTGGAACGGGTAAACCCCCCGGGACCGATGTGCGCAGGGGTGTCACCACCCTGCCCATGCTCTATTTGCAGGAGCAGGCAGCCTCAGACCCGGAGGCTGCTGTGCTGCTCGAGCGGCTCGCCCGGGGAACCTCCGGTGAGGCAGACGAGGAAGAGTTCCAAGAGTCGATTCGGATGCTCCGCGAGCACGCGGTCACCAAGCGGACCATGGACACAGCACGAGCGATGGCTGATGACGCAATCGCTGAGCTCTCAGTTGCGCCCGATGACCTGGTGCGTCAGGGCCTCATTCGGTTCGCCCATACCGTCGTGGATCGCACTACCTGAATTAGAGTGGCCTCCTGGTCTTTTAGGAAATAGGTGAGTTCTTCTATGTCTAAGTTGCGCCTTGCAATCGTGGGTGCTGGTCCGGCTGGAATCTATGCAGCAGACATGTTGCTCAAGCACGAGCGCTCTTTCGATGTGTCCATCGACCTTTTTGAGCGCTTGCCGGCCCCCTACGGATTGGTCCGCTACGGCGTCGCCCCCGACCACCCCCGGATCAAGGGCATCATTACGGCGCTGCGCGAAGTCCTCGACACCGGCCAGATTCGCCTTTTTGGCAACGTGAACTACGGCACCGACATCACCCTGGATGATCTGAAGAAGCACTAC